>JAHDEH010000007.1:33032-38031 GCA_020628955.1 Alphaproteobacteria bacterium | reverse complement strand
AACAAGTTCGTTATTAATATTCCTAGATTCCCTCTTCCGAGGGAATGACATCAATCACATTGTAACGCTTGTGCTTACAGCCAACATTTGCAGCACCTTATCTGCTTAAGTCCTTTTTTAAGCTGAATTTTTTACTTGGATTTAATTTACTTCTGTAGATTTGCAAATTCTCAAGCACTCTTTGCACGTAATTTCTAGTTTCATAAAATGGAATAAGCTCCATCCAATTAATAACATCACGATAATTTTTAAGCTTTCTAGGGTCACCAAAACGCTTCACCCATTTATTCACATTACGGGGCCCTGCATTATAAGCAGCAATTGCCATTATGTACGAACCATTATATTCGTCTATCATTTGCGCAAGATAGTTACTGCCGAGCTTTATATTATAATCCGGACTTCTTGTTAAATTTGCTTTGTTATATTTAATTCCTATTTTTCTTGCAGTATCCCTGGCAGTCGATGGCAGCAATTGCATCAACCCCATTGCCTCTGCGCTACTTCTCGCATATTGATTAAACACAGATTCCTGGCGAATAATACTATATGTAAGCGCAGTTTCGATTGGCAGCTTGCCAAGCTTATAAGGCGCTGGATATGCTTTGTCTGACATATATAAGTGTTTTTGCAATGCATATTTTGCAGCCCATGCTGTGTGATGTATATTTTTTCCATATTTACTTAATTTTGAAACCACATAGGCCGCTTCATCTTTAGATTTTGCTGATTTCACAGCTGTTTTTGCATAAAGCTGAGCAAGTCCATTTGATCCATATTTGGAAACATATATGGCGGCTTTAACAAGGCTATTATTTGGCATATGCTGAGGCACGCTATATTTTGGCAAATTTAATTTACTATGCCCAAGCTCTGCTGCGCACATTTGTCCATAAAAAATATACGGATATTTTTGCGCTCCAAGCTCAAATAAATTACGCGCCTTTTCTCGCTCTTTCATTGCCTCATACGCCCTAGCTCGCCAATAAATTCCGCGCGCTAAACTCATTGGAGTTTTGACCACCTTAGTGAATTTTTTGAAATGCTGCAATGCAAGTTCTGGTTTGTTATTGTATGTCAGTGCAAGCCAGCCTGATGTAAATTCTGCATTACTTACAGACACCGCATCGCCTGCAAAATTATTACTGATTACTTTATACGCATCCTTATATCTATTTTGATCCATATATTCCCTAGCCAGATATAGTTGTGTTTTAGTAAACTTATCTGCATAATTTCCTTTTAGTTTTGCATGAGATAATATTTGCTGGGCATACGCACTGCTTGGCTGCGATTTCTTAATTTTACTTAAATATCTATACAACAAACCAGATGTATAATATTTTTTATCTAATTTTCGAAATTTCTGCATCCCCTTTTTATCAGAGTTAATAAGCGCTATTTGAACATTGAATGATTTAGCATAGCCAGCAGGAACTAGGCGCAAATTCTTTTTGGCCGCTGTCACCTTGCCATCCATGAGCATATTATCTATTCTTTTAATATGATCCTTCAGAGATAAATACCTCTTCAGCTTTGGATAATATTGTTTCTCGGATCCACTATACGCCCCTCCTTGCCAAGCTTGCTTAATTACACTCTTCAGCTGCTCTGTATTTTTTTGATAGATAAAAGCAGATTTTACAAAATATTTATGCCCCTTAGCGGTCTTTGGCTCATGATTCTTGAAGAAATCATATATTTTTCTTTTATTTGTTGAATCATTCAATAGCTTTTCTGCTTTGAGCTGAATTATATTAGTTTTCGGCCAATCTGGATTATTTTCTATAAATTTTATAGATTTTTCAAAGCTATTACTAGGGCAGGATGAATCTGAATATTTTTCTGACAAAATAATATTCATCATTGCCTTGTCACCGCGCTTTTTAGCCTTTGAATGAGCTGCAACCCATTGCTTTTTCTTAATTAACTGAAAAATTTGAGCATTTATATCTTTAGATGCAAATGAATTACTTATGCAAAATAAATTAAAAAATACAATAAAAATAATTGACAGACAGCGTTTAATTCCCATAATCATAACCTAAAAATATAAATATAATAACTATTATGAATAAAGCATTTATCTTCCCAGGTCAAGGATCACAGCAAATTGGAATGGGAAAAGATTTTTATGACAATTTTTCTGTTGCAAAAGAAGTCTACCAAGAGGTGGATGATGCACTTGAGTATAAATTAAGTGACATAATATTCAACGGCACGCAAGACGAACTATCCAAAACAATCCACACCCAGCCCGCTCTGATGGCAACATCTATGGCGATAATGGCAGTAATTTTAAAAGAATCAGGTAAAGAGCTTAAAAATTTATGCAAACTAGTTGCCGGCCATTCACTTGGCGAATACAGCGCCCTTTGTGCAAGCGGGGTTTTGTCGATTACAGATACAGCAAAATTACTAAAGATACGCGCAAACGCTATGCAAAACGCAGTAAAATTAGGCGTTGGTTCAATGGCGGCATGCATTGCGATTGACTCTGCAGAACTGCAAAAAATGATAAATTCACAAATTAGCGATGGTGTTTGCGAAATCGCCAACGATAATGTGGAAGGGCAAATAGTAATTAGTGGCCATGATAAAAATATTGACATTATGATTAATTACTTAAAAAATAATGGATTCAGAGCAATCAAGCTTAATGTTAGTGCGCCATTCCATTGCAGCTTGATTAAAGATGCTGAGGAAACTATGCAATCTGCCCTTGATTCAGTAATATTCAACAAACCGACTGTCCCCTTAATTTGCAATGTAGATGCAAAGATATATACAGAAACTGCAAGCCTGAAACAAAATTTAGTGAACCAAATTTGTGCAAGCGTTAAATGGCGCCAAACTATGCACTCTATGCACTCCGAGAATATATCAAAACTAACTGAAATCGGCTCTGGAACAGTGCTTTCCGGTCTTGCGCGGCGCTCGCCAATCGACTTTACAATAAATAATGTTTCTAATATAACGCAGCTAGATAAATTTTTAACGGAGACATAATGATATCTATGACGTGATAACCTTGAGAGTTGAAGCTCTACCCCTACTAAATATAGCCACTGCTTTGCTTGCAAAGGCAAAACCTGACAACGCCACTACACTACAAAGATACTTGCTTTATTTGACATAATTGCAACAATATAAAATAAATTACCTTAGTTAACAAATGTAAACTTTGACTTTGGTTATTCAGAAAATATATACTTAAATTGTAAACAATCTAAATAAAAAGAAAGGTATGTATTATGTCTAAAAACAATTTTAACAATTCAGAAAAAATAGATAATGAATTCGCTGATCTTCCAGATAGCCTTGATAATTTAAGTGATAAAGATTCAAAAGAATTGGATGAAATACTAAATGGACCAGATGCTCCATCAGACCTCGAGCCAATAGAACCAGACGAGTTTGATCAAATTTTAAATGATTTAGAGGAAATAACAGCGGACTTATCAGAAACTGAAGAAATTTCTTCAAAGGAAACAGAGCTTATTGAGCAAGACCCAAACATGGCCTTTATGACTGATGAACAAAAAACAAAAATGGACAACAATTTTGCAAAAATAGAAAATGCAGCAATAGAGCAAATAAATAAAATTAAAAATCTAGATGGTTTAACATGGGATCAGTTACAAGGTAATTTACATGAAGAGTTTGGTTATATAAGAACTGGTGAAGCTCTTGCAATTGCAAACATAGCAATTGAAGCAAAACAACAAATACTTAAAAATAATATTGAAAAATTTCCTAATATGCATGATTTAAAAGATCAGCATAAAGAATTAGAAGAACAGCATAAAGAATTTAAAAAAGTAACTGATAAATCTGCTGATTTACTGGCGGCCCAAAAAGCAGCTGAAGAAAAAGAAAATAAGCAACCTTCAAAGAAAAATAATAAGCAACAGCGTAAAGCGTCTGATCAAAATAAACAAAGTTTGTTTGGTAAAATAAAAAGCTTTTTAGTCAAACTCAATCCTTTTAAATCAAACAAAAAAGCTAAAAAGCAAGGCACAGGTCAAAGCCCTAATTCGATGTATGCGGGATTTACTCCAGAAATGGCGAAAGCTGCTAATGAAAAAACAGCAAAAGAAGCTCACGCAGAGATGGCAAAAAAAGCCAATGCAAAGAACACGCAAAGCCTAAATAATGGATATCAATCTATTCCTGCTGGAACACAAATACCCGCTGATGTTGCCGAATCAAAGACAGTACAAGATGCAATATCTGTAAAAGCAAATAATGCAAAAAGACCAAAATTGGAAAGAAAACCAGCGGTCAAAAATATAAATAATACTGGCAGAAGCATGTAATTTTAATAAACTTAAATATAAGAAGGGTATATATTATGTCTAGATGGAAAAAAATAGCAAAAGGTATGGCTTATGGAGTCTTGGGCGGCGTAGGCCTTGCTGCAGCAGGTGCGCTTACAGTCATGACGCTGGGAGCGGCAACCCCGCTTTTAATGGGAATAGCAGGAGCTGCTGCACTTGCTGCTGGGGCTGCTGGAGTATTTTCTACCCTTACATCTGGCAAAAATTTTGCTGAAGCCTCGAATATTAAAAAACAACCTTCTAAAGAACGCGGACAAGGCAAAAGTAAAACCACCAAGAAAGCGCATGCAAAAAGCAATAATAAAAGCAAGGCTCAGAAAAAAGTTCAAGAAAAGCCAAAAAGCAAAGAATTCTTGCTGAAAGAAGAAAAAAAACTACAAAAAAAACTTGCAGAATCTAAAGGTAAAAAAGCTACTAAAATAAAGGAAAAAATTGCATTAGTACAAAAAGAAATTATCAAAAGAAATAAGGATAATCCAAAACCTATATTAGAGGATGCTATAAAAAATAAACAGCAAAGTAACTATGTTAACATGCCTACTCCTGCTGGGGATCTACATATGCTAAGACCTGGCAGCAAAGACGCTAGCAGCAAAGCTGAGCATAAACCTGAACCCCAAACAAAAGATTCCTATTTTGCAGATGATAAACAAACTCAA
>JAHDEH010000007.1:3084-32932 GCA_020628955.1 Alphaproteobacteria bacterium | reverse complement strand
TAAACCTGAACCCCAAACAAAAGATTCCTATTTTGCAGATGATAAACAAACTCAACCAACACCAGAGGGAACAAAAGAAGCAGCAAAGGCCAAGCAAGGATTAGAGGCAATATATGATAAAATAAATCTAGGGCAAAGCCCTGCTATAATTTATGAAAAACTACCACCAACAGCTCAAAGCCTAAGTGCAGGATATAGCTTTATGCCTTCAGAAGCAGCTAATAGTACAGATGCAGGACGACCAAAAAGTCTAAAGCCTCCTAATCCTGGATATGATAAAATGTCGCTAGAAGATCCAGAAAGAAATAAAAAAATAACAGCTAGTAGCTTAAACGATGGATATATAGATATATTAAATGCATTACCACTACAACCAGACAAGCCACAAAAGCCAACTCGCCCTGTGCCTAATCCTAATTTACCTCCGCCGCCTGATATCAGCCAAAAAAACCCCCAAGGCGCTCCAGATAAATTACCACCCCCTCCAGTAGCTACCAATCCTGATTTTTATAAAGATAAATCAGCAACGCAAGGCAGAAAGATGCCTTCATCTGCAGCAAGCCCCTATAAAAAACTACCAAATGCGCATAAAAAAGCCGAGGTGGAAACGCCATATGCAAGTATTGACGCTTTAACAACAAAGCAACAAAGAGATGCAGTTGCAAATGTTAAAAAAAGGTCAGCACCAGCTAAGCAAGGAACTAGTCCTACCCAAACTCCATCTGTAAAAAACCAGGGAAACAATCAAGATAAAGGACAAAATAGAGACACAGGAGGTATGTCTAAATAATTAGGTGTCCAGAATATACAGCTAATTATAATTAGCATAAATTTAGCTGTATATTTTGTGAAAAAGAGACCTTATTTTTTACTTTGCGCGCTTTGATTGAATATAAATATAAAAATTCTACTAGTTTTTTTTTAATTTTTTCTCTATATTCAACTCATATAGTAAATAATCCTGCTTGGATTACATTTAAGAAATTAAAAAATTATTTCTATGAATATAAAAAATTCGGATCTACAACAAAAGCTAGAAAGCAAAATAAGTAATGCGCAAATGGGTGGTGGCACAAAAAGAATCGATGCCCAACATGCGAAAGGAAAATTAACTGCAAGGGAGCGGATCGATATTCTGCTAGACCCTGGAAGTTTTGAAGAGACCGGGATGTTTGTCGAGCACAGATGCAGCAATTTCAATATGGAAAATAAAAAATTCGCTGGCGACGGCGTAGTAACAGGCCATGGCACCATTAATGGGCGCCTTGTATTTGTTTACAGCCAGGATTTTACTGTGCTTGGCGGATCTTTGGGTGAATATCATGCAAAAAAAATATGCAGGTTGCTGGATTCGGCCATGGAAGTTGGGGCTCCAGTAATCGGAATTAATGACTCGGGCGGTGCCAGAATCCAAGAAGGTGTTGATGCACTTGGTGGCTATGGCGAGCTATTCCAGCGCAACGTAACAGCTTCTGGCGTTGTGCCACAACTCTCCTTAATAATGGGACCTTGCGCAGGCGGCGCGGTGTATTCCCCAGCCCTTACCGACTTTATATTTATGGTGAAGGGGTCATCATATATGTTCGTAACTGGCCCAGATGTTGTTAAAACCGTAACAGGCGAAGAAGTATCGCAAGAGAAGCTTGGTGGCGCTAAGATCCACACCAGCAAGTCTGGCGTTGCTGATCTTGCTTTTAAAGATGATATTGAATTATTGCTAGAAACTCGTAGATTCTTTAACTTCCTGCCTCTTTCTAACCAAGCAGAATTACCAACTCGCGAGACTAACGACCCTGCAGACAGAGTTGATATGTCGCTAAATACTCTGGTTCCAACTGTCCAGAATAAAATCTACGATATGAAGGAACTAATCGAGCGCATAGTGGATGAGGGAGAATTTTTTGAACTGCAAGCAGAATATGCTAAAAACATAATTATCGGCTTTGGATATATGGAAGGATCGCCAGTTGGATTTGTGGCAAATCAGCCTATGCACCTTGCTGGCTGCTTGGATATTGAAGCATCACGCAAGGCGGCGCGCTTCATACGTTTTTGTGATGCATTTAATATTCCGCTAGTGACGCTGGTTGATGTGCCAGGCTTTTTGCCAGGAGTTGATCAAGAATATAATGGAATTATTAAACATGGCGCAAAATTGCTCTATGCTTATGCAGAAGCTACTGTTCCTAAAATCACAATAATCACCAGGAAAGCTTACGGCGGCGCGTATATTGTTATGAACTCTAAGCATTTGCGCGGCGACCTTAACTATGCGTGGATGAATTCAGAAATTGCAGTTATGGGCGCAGAAGGTGCAGCAGAAATTATCTTCAGGGAAGAATGCAAAGACCCTGAACTCAAGCAACAAAAAATTCAGGAGTACAAGGATAATATAACATCTCCATTTATTGCAGCATCTAGAGGCTATTTAGACGATATAATCAAACCTCAAAATACGCGTTGGAGAATTTGCAAGGGATTGAAATATTTGCGTACAAAGCAAGTGCAGCGCCCCTGGAAAAAACATGATAACCTTCCCCTATAAAATTAATTTTTAAAATATTACTATTTATATTATGAGCAAAACAAATAAAAACTCAGATAAAAAGTCACAAAACAAACCACTATTTGAAAAAGTTTTAGTTGCCAACAGAGGAGAAATTGCCCTTCGTATAATGAAAACATTGCGTAAAATGGGGATTAAATCTGTAGCAATTTATTCAGAAGCAGACACAAATTCCAAGCATGTTCAATATGCAGATGAAGCTTATTATATTGGCAGCTCGCCAGCTACGCAGAGCTATCTATCTATTCCAAATATCATGGCAGCGATAAGAAAAAGCGGTGCAGAAGCGGTGCATCCAGCTTATGGTTTTTTATCAGAAAACCCAACTTTTGCGAGTAGCTTAAAAAAAGAAGGTATAATTTTAATTGGTCCAACTGGAAAAGTCATCAAAAAAATGGGTGACAAGATCGAGGCAAAAAAAATTGCTGTCGACTCTGGTGTAAGCACAGTGCCTGGCTATATGGGAGTTATTAACGACCTTCAGGAGGCAACTGATATTGCAGAAAATATTGGTTTTCCTGTGATCATCAAAGCAGCAGCTGGCGGCGGCGGGCGAGGAATGCGCGTTGTAAAGAATAAAGACGAAGTAAAAGAAGCGTTTGAGTCAGCAAAATTGGAAGCAAAAAATTGCTTTAATGATGATAGGGTATTCATTGAAAAATTAATCATTGCTCCGCGCCATATCGAAATTCAACTACTTGCAGATCAGCACGGAAATGCTGTGTGCCTTGGTGAGCGGGAATGCTCAATTCAAAGGTATCACCAAAAAGTTATAGAAGAAGCACCAAGCTTTTTCGTAGATGAAAAAACTAGGCAAAAAATGTATAAAGAAGTTGTATCACTTGCAAAAAAAGTTGGATATTTTTCAGCAGGAACGGTTGAGTTCATGATGGATAATAATAAAGATTTTTATTTCCTAGAAATGAACACACGCCTGCAAGTTGAACATCCAGTAACAGAATTAATTACAGGGGTAGACTTGGTAGAGCAAATGGTACGCGTTGCAGCTGGCGAGAAGCTTTCAATATCACAAGAAGATGTGGTTTTGAATGGCTGGGCGATAGAGTCTAGAATCTGCGCAGAAGATCCCTCGCGTGGCTTTTTGCCATCAAGCGGTAGAATTCTTGAATATAAAGAGCCGCTAAAAAGTAACCATGTGCGTATTGACAGCGGCGTTGGCGCTGGCGACGAGGTGAGCATGTACTATGACGCTATGATTGCAAAATTATGCACATACGCTCCAACTAGAGAAGAAGCAATAAGCCAGATGAAAAACGCATTGAGCTCGTTTGTAATTAAAGGAATTTCGCATAATATCAGTTTTCTAGAGGCCCTGATTCACCATCAACGTTTTGGAAGCGGCGACATTCATACTGGATTTATTGACGAAGAGTACCCTGATGGCTTTTCTGGTGCTAAATTAACCTCGCACATTAATGAAGTTTTGCTTAACACGGCGATTTTTGCATATATAACAGAAGCAACTAGAGCAAATTCAATTCCAGATCAGATTTCCGATGAGTCAAACAATATAGGCACACGCTGGGTTGTGTCGCTAGATGACAGCCAAATAGCAGTCATCATCAAGCAAGCAGATGGTGGCTATAATGTACGTTTTGATTCAACGCGCAGCACTATCAGAGGAAATTGGAGTATTGGAAATCCGCTGATTTCTGTAACTATTAACGGGCAAAAAGTTCACGTAAAAATAGAGCGAATAACAGCAGGTTACAGGCTAACATATTCAGGGATCACAGTCGATGCAAGGGTACGTTCACCTAGAATGTCCGAACTTGGTGCTCTTATGCCTGCGCGAGATGATGCGGATGATCAAAACGAACTAAACGCACCTTTATCCGGCCAAATCATTAAAATTAATGCACAAGAGGGTGAAAAAGTTTCCGCTGGCCAACCACTTCTGACACTAACAGCCATGAAAATGGAAAATATCATAACAGCTGAGAAAACTGCTATAATAGAAAAAATTCATGTAAAAGAACTAGACAGCGTAAGCAGCGGGCAATTGCTTATTGAGTTTAAGGAGTAGCCTGATTTATTGCTTGCCCTTTTTAAGTTGCGCCTATGGTCAAAATTTTAACCGATTTTGCCCCGTTTTTTAAAAGCTCTTTGGCGCAATATTCTATAGTTGCTCCTGTAGTTTTCACATCATCGACTAGCATAATATTCTTACCGAATATTAAATGATCGTTTTGTACTTTTATAGAATTCTTTAAATTCCTCTGACGTTCTTCTTTATTAAGCTTCGTCTGTGGCTTTGTCCATTTAATTTTTACTAGCGAATTATTCACAAGAGGTTTCTTGGTTAACTTAGCAATATAATGACCTATTATTTGCGGAGGGTTATAGGCTCTAAATAATCTTTTATATTTATACATTGGAACTGGGACAATGATGTCGCTATCTTCAAATTCCCTGCCATATCTGCCAAGCATTAATTTAGCAAAAAATTTGCCGTAATGAGTTTTGTCATTGTATTTAAAATCATGAATCATTGATTTGCTTTGTTCGTCAAATTTAACTAAACTTCTTGCTAATTTATATTTAGGCTTTTCAATACTGCATCCAGCGCAAATCATTACCTCGCTTATTTTAAACTGAAAAGGAAAGCCACAAATTTGGCAATTTGGCTCAGCAATAAAATTAATTTTTGCAAAGCAGCTAGAGCACACTCCACTATTTGCTTCAGTAAAATCAGAGCAAGTCATGCACCTACTTGGCAGGGCGTAATTTATAAATCTTTTTAAAATACGAATATTAATCACGCTAATTTAATTTTTTTTGCCGCCCATTGCAACTCCCATGATTTTCTTCTTTAGAACTTTCTGGGATTCTATAAATTTAAATGCAAAATTTCTTGCTATCTGCTCTATTTTAGGCCTATCATTAAATGCTTTATTTATCAAATTTGTTGCCATAAACATTTTTCTATTGTCCATTGCTCGTTCTTTTTGGTACACGGCAAGAGCTTTGTCGCTTATATCATATTGTGTAAGAGATTTGCTAAGTGCATCTATATCCTTAATTCCATAATTAAGCCCCTGCCCTGCAAGCGGATGAAACACATGGGCGCTATCTGCAACCAATACTATCCGATTATTATAATATTGTTTTGTGATACTAGCTCTTAGCTCATGCTGGGCTATGTTTTTATCTACTGTAATTTTGCCAAGATGCTCTCCAAATTTTTCCTGTACTATTTTGGCAAAATTATCTTGATCATAAACTGCAAGACTATCTAGCATTTTAGTTGGCACTGTCCATACAATAGAAGATCTGTATTCACTCATTAAAGGCAAAATTGCAAACGGGCCTGTTTCTGTAAAATGCTCTATGGCAGTGCCTCCATGCGGCTTTTCATGCTCTACATTAAACACAAGCGCGTGCTGATTAAATTTAATATTTTCTTGATTATGAAAATAATAATTTTTTGCTTGCGAGTTTCTACTATCACATAAAATAACCAAATCTGTATTGAAATTTCTTGTAGATTCAGCCCCTATCACTGTTTTATAATACTCAATAGTTACTTTTTTATCTTCTGCATTATTTACTTGATCACTAATTTTATAAGTAACAGAGTCACAAATCTCTATATTTGGATGTTTTTTTGCCGCTTCTAATAATATTTTTTTAAATGGGATATTTTCAATGATATAACCCATTCTGCGTTCATCATCATTAAAATTAGAGTCAAAATGAATCATATCTTCCGACTCATTGTCAACAACATATATATCATTTATTTTTGCAGATACCTTGCCAAGCTGTTCCCATAAACCTAATTTTTCAAAAAAATCTCTAGAACCTGCATTAATTGCAGTGGTTCTGATATCTTGAAAAAATGATTCGCTAGAGATATCTAACTTTTCAAAAATAGTAACTTTAAATTCTGCAGATGCAATTCTTAGCGCTGTAATCAAACCCGATAAGCCAGCGCCAGTGATAGCAATATTTTTATGATTTGATTTTGGCATTTTTATCTTTTTCTATAAAATATTTTAAATAAGCATTGCTTGCAACTACGCTCAGCAAAAAATAAATTAATGCAATATCTATATACGAGCTATTCACAAAAAAACTACCAAGCATGCAAATAAATAAGCTCGCTACAGAAGTGGCGCTATTTAAAAATAGCAATTTTGTAAAAACATCTTTTTGCCTGAATAAGCCAATCATAAGCAAAATAATAAAAAAAGCCACTGTAAAAAGAAATATATATATCATGCTATTATTTTCTCTATTCTTCTATCCATCTCGCCCTCTTTTACATCTTCCATAAATAAAAAATCAAGCGCATGTACCATTAAATAATTATCTTCTAGCGAAAGAGTTACCGTGCCTGGAGTTAAAGTTATAGAGTTTGCATAAATCACCTTCGCAAAGTCTGTTTTTTGAATAGTTTTAACTGGCTCCATGCTTGGCTGAATTGCAGGGAATTTTTTCCATGCTAGCAAACTCACCTTCCATGATGAAAACAACACTTCTTTTAGTAGCCATGCTATATATGCAAAACTATTAATATTTAGTATGTTTTTTTTGGGTATAAGATTTAATTTATTAGCCAGAAAAAAACTAACTAAGCAAGATAGCATCATATAAAGTACATGCAGCATATCATATGCAGGCCCCATCAACCCCAACCATATCAAACATAATAAACAAAAAAAATTTATTTTAATGCGCATTAGCCTGCTACCTCCTTTGGTGGTTTTGAGAATGGTATTAATAACATACCAAGAAAAAACATACTCGCTATGATAATAAATACATTATTAATTGCAATTATAAACGCTTCTTGATTAATAATATTATCGAACATTTGCAGCGCTGCAAGTTCTGGATCCTTGATTTGATTGCTTAAACCCTGCTTGATATATTGAACATAATATGAGCTCTGCGATGAATGCGCAGAAATTTCATCTCTTATTGCCTGCGAAAAAACTTTAGTTTTATTAATAATAATGCTATTAATAAGGGCAAGTCCAATAGCCCCGCCAAGATTCCTGGTCAAATTATATAAACCACTGGCATCTTGCACCTCATCTTTTGGCATAGTGCCAAGGGCTAGGTCATTTATTGGCATAAAACAAAACATAAGCGATAAACCACGCACCATTTGCGGTATAAAAAATTCCCAATAAGCCGACTCTGCAGTTAAAAAACTATTTAAATAACAACCTAGACTAAAAGCTCCAAATCCTGTTGCAAGAACAAATCTTTTATCTATACCAGAATCAAACATTTTGCCCGCAAGCGGGGCAGAGATAAACTGAAACGCTCCAGTAACTATCATTGCAACTCCTATTTGCAGAGTATTATAGCCCGCAACTCTAAACATAAATAGAGGCAGAAGATAAACACTGCCATATAAGCCAACGCCCAATATAAAAGAATAAATACACCCAAATGTAAAATTAATATTTTTAAAGGCATATAGATTTATAATTGGATTTGAAAAACTTAATTCACGTATAATCAAACCAATAAAACTTAAAAGTACAACTATACTCAAAATAAGAATATGAGAATCCTCAAACCACTGCTTTTTATTTCCTTCCTCAAGTACATATTGCAATCCACCAAGGGCAATCACCATCAAAAAAGTCCCTAAAAAATCAAAATTATGTAGTAATTTATAATTTGGTTTGTCAAAATCTACATATAATAAAACAATAGCGCATACAAAAATTCCTGGGATAATATTAATTAAAAACATAAAATGCCAAGAAATAATTTCTGTAATATACCCGCCAAGTGTTGGGCCAAGAGTTGGTGCAACCGTTACGGTAAGACCAATTATAATACCAACTTTAGTATGTAATTTTTTAGGAAATATTATAAATACAGCGCCAAAGGCTGTGGGAATCATTGCCCCTCCAAACAAGCCCTGCAGAGCCCTAAATATAATCATTGACTCTATGTTCCAAGCAAGGGAGCATAGCAAACTCATCACTGTAAAACCTAGTGCTGCTATAAAGAAAAATATACGAGTAGAAAGAAGGCGCGAAGCAAATCCTGTTATGGGAATAATAATTACTTCGGCAATTAAATATGAAGTTTGTATCCAAGATAGCTCATCACCAGAAGCAGACAATCCAGCTCCAATAACCGATAAAGAGCTTGCAACAATTTGTATATCCAAAATTGCCATAAACATACCAATAACCATGGCAGAAAATGCAATGATTGTTCTAGTATCTAATTGATCTTCATCTTCTTTGGTATGCATGATTGTTTATTAAAATTTGAATTCTAATCCCTAACAACCATTACAGATATAGAAGAATGACGAACTATTTTTGAAGCATTCGGACCAAGCATATAATCTTTAAGTTGCGGACGAACTGCCGAAAGTATAATTAAACTTGCATCATTTTTTTCTGAGTAAGAAATAATTTCATCATATATAGCGCCCTTTCCAATATGGTAAGTGACATCTACACCTTCTGGGATATATTTCCTTACTATATTATCGAATTGCTTATTATATTTTTGCTTTTGATCGCTAAGCCAATTTCTTGGTAGATAATCCTCAATCATTCTCATGCCAAAATCTGGTACTATATGCACCAAATGCAGCTTTGAACCAAAAGCATTCACGAAATTAAGTGCTGGAGCAAATACTGCTTCCATAGATTGTTTATCTGATAGATCAACTGGTATTACTATATCTTTAAACATAATTTTCTCTATATTTATTCATCGTTAAATTTAGGCAACACAAAACCTGTTCTAAAATGCTCGTCATCTAGCTTATACAAAGCGGGATCTGAAGCTTTAAACCTAGCAATTCTTAAATCAAAATAATTTAAGAAATTACTGACTAACATTTTATTTGTTTTATCACTAACAAGCAATATCGCATCCGCAGCTATGGCGAGTTGGTTATTGTCAATATTAGGATATATATTTTTATTCAAATTACTTCTGTAAAAACCAGGATGGGCACCAAGTAAAGCATTTATTTTTTCTTCGCTTATTTGTACAGAGTCACAAGGGCAGTTATGTGTAATTAAATTCACAAGCGCATTAGGGTGTCCTGTTACCATCATAATTGCATCAACATCTCCTTCGCAAAGTGACTTTGCATATTCTTGGTGTAAAATATCAATATCTTCTACTGGTTGACTAAATTTATAGTAATGCATTAATTCGTTATATATAGAAGTACTGTCTGAATATTTACTACCATTTGATATCTTCTTGCCAGCTAAATCTTCAAACATTGAAATATTGCTATCTTTGCGCACCAAAACAGTAAATATTTCAGGATTTAAACGCAAGATCTGACGCAACTGCTTAAACTCTTCACGATCAGCAAAAACATCTTTAGCATTATATGCATCAACAGCAACGCTAGACAAAGAAAATGCAAAATCAACTTTGCCGCTTCTGAGTAATTCTATATTTTCAATAGAGCCAGATGTTGGCACAACTTCGCACCGCACACCGTCATTAGAATTTGAAATATAACGACAAACACGCAGACCTATATTATAGTAGCCGCCCAGTAAATTACCCGCAGCAATTTTTATTCTTGTATTTTTATATAATGGGTCTTTATCTATTTTATTTGCAAATTGATCTAGCTCATTTTGCCCCGAGATATCATTATGATCACCCACCATTTCTTGTTTTGTAGAATTTGTTTCTTTCTTCTTTTTTTCTTTTTCTGGGGTATCAACCAATTGCTTTTTATCTATTGCTATATTTTTTATGTCTTCTATTTTTGGAATAGAGTTTGATTTCTCTTGGTCATTAAAAATTTTATTCATTTGACCAGTATCATGATTTTTTTCGAGAACAGGTGCTTTCGCTCCTGGCACATCTACTTCTGGCACATCATGTATATCCGCTTTTTCTTTTACTTCTGTTGCCAGGTCAGCGGCAAATATATTATTTGCTAGTAGCAAATTTGCTACAATAATAACAAATAATATTTTTATCAAATTTTTCATAAGCATTTTTTATATATCTGCATTATACATTTCTTTATCCAGAGTGCCTTCAGTACTATCAATAACCAAAGTAATCGTTGCATCACCGGTGATATTAATTGTAGTACTCAGTAAATCAAGCACCCTATCAATTCCAACTAAAAGAGCAACGCCCTCTATAGGTAGATTAACAGAAGTTAGCAGCACTGGCAACATCATAATGAATGCACCTGGAATTCCAGCCCCTCCAATAGAGCCAACTGTGCCCGTTAGGATAATAATTAAATAATCAGCAAACGAGAAATCAACATTCATAACTTGTGCAAAGAATAATACGCACATCCCAAGTTTTATCGACAATCCATTCATATTCATAGATGCACCAAGCGGCAGCACAAAAGATGTACTAGATTCAGACACGCCAAGACGCTCTCTGCACACTTTCATAGTAGTAGCCAAACATGCTTTAGTGCTTCCAGTAGATAGCGCAAGAAGCTGATATTCTATACTTTTTTTATAGAATGGTATTGGTGACATTCTTGCAAAAATAAGAATAATTAGACCAAATATTATATATTGCAAAACAAATGCAAGCAACAGGGCCCCAAATAAATTCGCTAAAGTTGTAATTACTTCAACCCCTTCCCTTGCTACAACAGATGCTGTTAAAGCAAAAGCTGCGTATGGTGACATTTGTACAACAACTCCAATCATTTTTAATACTAATTTTGCTGCTGCATCTATAATATTTCGAAGCGGCTCAGCTGCACAACCCATACTATTAATCATGATTCCTGTAAACATAGAGAAAAAGACAACTTGAAGCACAGCTGATGTAGCAAATGCATGAAAAACATTATCAGGTACAATTTCAATCAAATATTGCACTAAATTAAAAGACTCCAGAGCAGTATCAGATACATCTGACTGCCCAAAATCAAGCACTACACCTTCACCTGGCTTTAATATATGGCCAACTCCAAGTCCAAATATAACCGCGAAACATGTAGTTCCCATATATGCCAAAACTGATTTTTTAGCTATCCTACCCACAGAGCTCGGATCGCGCATGCCAGTAATACCTGCAACAAGTGTAAAGAATAAAAGCGGCACTATCACCATTTTTATCAGCCTTAAAAACACATCACCAACTGGTTTTGCATAATGCACATATTCAGGCAAATAATGACCAAACAAAACGCCGCTGATCAAACCAATTAATACTTTATGCCATAATTTCATAATCTTCTCCTATGTTTTTTTATATATACAGATTACTCACAAAGCCAATTTAAATAGCTTGGCAAGCCTTCTGTAATATCTA
Source organism: Alphaproteobacteria bacterium (assembly GCA_020628955.1). GTDB lineage: Bacteria > Pseudomonadota > Alphaproteobacteria > Rickettsiales > Rickettsiaceae > Megaera_A. Next base: position 21,084 of record JAHDEH010000007.1, on the reverse strand, counting down.
ATTTAATTATCTGCGGCAATTCATAATTATGAATTGAAGTAATAGATTTCTCTATATTTTTATAATCCGCACTTTTTGCTTTTATAATTAAACGAAATTCTTCTATATTGCTTACCTTTCCATTATATTCAAAAAAACTTTCGACCTCATGAATTTGTACACAAGCTGCAAGTTTTTTTAAAATTAATTCATTAGCAATTAATTTCGCTATATTTTTTTTATCAGTAGTTGTAAATACTACGCAGCATTTAGCATTTTTATCAGACATCAACAAAAGCATTTGGCGTTTCGTAGAGCCTCAGAGCTACAATATCAAATGAGCTATCTTTAAATAACTTTGGTATGATATCTAGTTTCAAATGCAGCGCGATATTTTCAGCAGTAGGATTATTTTTTAAATAATAAATTTTCTGCTTCGTTGAGTCTTCAATTAAATTACCAAGCTCTCTATCTTGCTCTGACAAAATCACATTATGATCAAAATAAGAATCTATCCATGTTTTTACTTTCTCTTTGATCTCTCCAAAATCAACAACCATACCAAGCTCATTTAATTCTTTCGACTCGGCAGTGACTTCTAAAACATATCTGTGGCCATGCAAATACTTGCACTTACCACCGTGGCCAACTACTCTGTGTCCAGCATCAAACTCTATTTTTCTTGTACATTTAACCATAACAAGATTCATCCTACACAAATTTTAACAGACTTTCCAGTCTTTTTATCTTTATTTTTATAATTTCTTTATCTCCATCATTCATTTCTTTATATTCCAAGCCTTCTTCAAGCTTTTTTATATCTTTGTTAATATTTTTTTTAGAAGATGAATCAATTTCTGCTGCAAATTCGGTCATAATATTAAGACCAAGCTCACTTACCCTAGCAATTCCTGAATCTATGTAATATTTAATATCACGTCCATTTTCCTCTAGGATAATAATTTCATTATCTAAATTAGCTACAAAATTTTCGTGACCAGGCAGAACACAAAAAATCCCTTCAGCCCCTGGCAGCTTTGCCATACTCACCTTTTTATCCAAGAAAACCATTGAAGGCAAGATAATTTTTACATTTAATTTAGCATCTTTCATTTTTTAATATCCAAATAAGTTATGCCTTTGCTTTTTGCAAAGTTTTAGCTTTTTCCATCGCTTCTTCAATTGTACCAACCATGTAAAAAGCAGCCTCTGGCAAATCATCATATTTTCCTTCAACCAAGCCTTTAAACCCAGCAATTGTGTCTTTTAAATCAACAAATTTACCAGGCATGCCAGTAAATACTTCGGCAACGTGGAATGGCTGAGACAAAAATCTTTGTATTTTTCTTGCTCTACTAACAATTAACTTATCCTCTTCAGACAACTCGTCCATTCCCAAAATTGCAATAATATCTTGCAAAGATTTATATGTTTGCAAAACTTGTTGTACTTTTCTGGCTATATTGTAGTGCTCTTCTCCCAAAATTTCTGGATCCAGCATTTGCGAGCTACTATCAAGCGGGTCAACAGCTGGATATATTCCAAGCTCTGCAATTTGGCGACTTAGAACAGTTGTTGCGTCCAAATGCGTAAAAGATGCAGCTGGAGCTGGGTCAGTCAGATCATCAGCTGGAACATAAATCGCCTGCACAGATGTTATTGATCCATTTTTTGTAGATGTAATACGCTCCTGCAAATTACCCATATCAGTAGCCAAAGTTGGCTGATAGCCCACTGCAGAAGGTATGCGTCCAAGCGTAGCTGAAACCTCAGACCCTGCTTGCGTAAAACGAAAAATATTATCGACAAAAAATAAAACATCTTGCCCACCTTTCATGTCTCTGAAATGCTCAGCAATCGTCAGCCCAGTAAGCGCAACTTTAGCACGCGCACCAGGAGGTTCATTCATCTGCCCATAAACCAATGCTACTTTTGACTCTTCCAGCTTTTCTGGATTAATAACGCCAGACTCTATCATTTCATGGTATAAATCATTACCCTCTCTTGTTCGCTCACCAACACCAGCAAACGCAGTATAGCCACCATGCGCTTTTGCAACATTATTAATAAGCTCCATAATTATAACTGTTTTACCAACACCAGCACCACCAAAAAGGCCAATTTTTCCGCCCTTAGCATATGGAGCCAGCAGGTCTACAACTTTAATACCAGTTACCAAGATATCGCGCTCTGTAGATTGCTCTTCAAAGCTAGGTGCTTTTTGATATATCGAAGCAAACTCATCGGACTTAACTTCTCCCTGCTCATCAACCGGCTCGCCAATTACATTCATAATACGCCCCAAAGTTCCTACACCTACTGGCACTTTAATAGGCTCGCCTGTGTCACTTACTTCCATGTTTCTTGTAAGACCGTCAGTCGAATCCATTGCAACGCACCTTACTGTGCTATCGCCAATGTGCTGCGCAACTTCTAGCACTAGTTTTTTTCCATGATTATCACATTCAAGGGCATTTAGAATATTAGGCAGCTGACTGCCAGGGTCAAAACGCACATCAACAATTGCCGAAATAATCTGAGTAATTTTACCAATATTTTTTGTCATCAATTCATCCTTTCTTTGTTATCTATATCTATATTTATTTTTATAAAGCCTCGGCTCCTGATATGATCTCAGTAAGCTCAGTAGTTATCATAGCCTGCCTTGACCTATTTAATTGCAATGTTAGTTTATCAATTAAATCATTTGCATTACGAGTTGCATTATCCATCGCAGTCATGCGCGCGCCCTCTTCGCTTGCTTTGCTCTGCAAAAGACCATAATTAATTTCACCACCTATATATAATTTTATTATTTCGTGCATAATATCTGCACCTTCATATTCATAGTCAAGAGTTGAATCTTCAAATTCATCATCTTCTACAATAGGTAAAATTTGTTCCGCAGTAGCTATTTGCGTCATAGCGTTCTTGAACCTATTATAATACATAAAACAAGCGCCAATTTCTTGTTTTTCAATTTTTTCTATTATCAAATTTCGGGCAGCAACTGCCACGCATTCATAATTATCTTTATTAATGTTGAAATATTCAATAATTTTATCATCAAACTCCGACTTGATTCCATCATATCCTTTTTTTCCAACTACTAATATCTTCACTTCTTTATTGTCATTCTCCAGACTCTTTATATGTTTTTTTAATTTTTTAACAACGCTTGAATTAAAACCTCCGCAAAGACCGCGCTCGGAGCTCATTAATATAAGTAGATGCGGTAAGTTTAATAATTCATTGCTAAAAAATTTCTGATCATTAGTTTCTAAAGTTAAATAATCTCTATTTTTAATATAGCTGCGCATAATGCAAGCAAGATTCTTAGAATATTCATTTAAATTAAAAGCTTGCTCTTTAACTTTTTTAAGCTTTGAAGCCGAAACCACCTGCATAGCTTTGGTGATTTTTTGCGTCGACTTAATACTTCGCACTCTGTTTCTAAGCTGTTTTAATCCGGACATATCCCCTCAAAACCATTATTTATTATTCAAAAATTCTGCAACAAAATCACTTAAATATGCTTTAAGCTTCTCCTCGCTTTTATCAGACATTTGTTTTGAATCTCTTATTTCCGACAAAATATCAGCACATTTTATCTTGCAATCTTCTAGTAATTGACCTTCAAAATCTTTAATCCGCTCCGCCTCAACATTATCTAGGTAACCTTTAGTACCAACATATAGTATAAGCACCTGCTCTTCTACAGAAACTGGTGAATATTGCGGTTGCTTCAAAAGTTCGGTCAGCTTCATACCTTGCTGAATTAATTTTTGCGTTGAAGCGTCAAGGTCAGAGCCAAACTGCGCGAATGACTCCATTTCCCTAAACTGCGCAAGGTCCAGCTTCATCGAGCCAGCAACTTTTTTGATTGCTTTAATTTGCGCGGCAGACCCAACCCTACTTACTGATATTCCAACATTAACAGCAGGGCGCACGCCTTTATAAAATAATTCACTTTCTAAGAATATTTGCCCATCAGTAATGGATATAACATTCGTTGGTATATATGCGGAAACATCACCTCCTTGCGTTTCAATAATTGGCAAAGCTGTAAGAGAGCCACCACCCATCTCGTCAGACATTTTTGCAGCACGCTCAAGCAGCCTTGAATGCAGATAGAACACATCACCAGGATAAGCTTCTCTTCCAGGAGGCCTTCGCAGTAATAGTGAAATTTGTCTATATGCAACTGCATGCTTAGTTAAATCATCATATATTACAAGCGCATGCTTACCATTATCTCTGTAATACTCACCGATTGAACAGCCAGTATATGGCGCTAAAAATTGCAGCGGCGCTGGGTCAGACGCAGTAGCGGCAACAATGGTTGTATATTCCATCGCGCCAGCTTCTTCCAGTTTTTTTACAATTTGAGCAACTGTTGATCTCTTTTGACCAATTGCAACATATACGCAGTGGATCTTATCTTCTTCTTTTCCACTTAAATGTGCTTGTTTTTGGTTAATTATAGTATCAATTGCAATTGCCGTTTTGCCTGTTTGCCTATCGCCAATTATAAGCTCCCTTTGACCTCTGCCAATTGGTATTAATGCATCAATTGCTTTAATCCCCGTTTGCACAGGCTCGTGAACGCTTTTTCTACCTATAATTCCCGGAGCTTTGACCTCGACTTGCCTAAAATCCTTTGTTTTAATTTCACCTTTGCCATCAAGAGGCCTACCAAGAGCGTCAACTACCCTACCATTTAAGGCCTCGCCAACTGGAGTTTTTAAAATCTCACCACTTCTAGAAACTTTATCTCCTTGGCGAACGGTGCTATCATCACCCATAATAACAACACCAACCATGTCGCTTTCAAGATTCAGCGCTAAGCCTTTTACTCCAGAGTCAAACTCCACCATTTCTCCAGCTTGCACATTATCGATTCCATAGACTTTGGCAATTCCATCACCTACGGTCACAACATAGCCCACTTCTTGTAGCTGTGATATTTGATCCAGATTTCCTATTTCTCTTTCTAAAATTTCTGAAATTTCAGAAGGTTTTATACTCATATATTAACTCCTTATTTATACAATTATTTATGCTTTAAATCTAGTTTTTCAATTCTGCCCAATGCTCCTTTTATTGAACAATCTAGCATTTTACTGTCATATTTAATAATCACGCCACCAACTATATCTTCATTTATTTGCGCTTTTACTTCAATCTTTTGATTAAATTCTTTTTCTAAATCAGAAATTATAGAATTCATATCATTTTCTTGCATTTCTTTGGATGATATAATTTCCACCCGCTTAACGCCTTCATTTAATCGCATAATAGCTTGATATTGTAAAATTATCTCTTCTAGCAAACAGAATCTTGCTTTTTCCGCGAGTAAATACAAAAAATTTTGTACAACCTTATTTATTTCTAATTTTTTTACCAAATTATTAATGATATTTTGTTTTACATCAATATCTACTATAGGCGAATTAACCGCCCCGCGCAAAGACTGACTAGCTTTTAGCACACCATTAAAATCCAGCAAGTTTTTTAAAAAACTTGCTGGATCTTTTTCATTATTGCAATTTGTATATATGCTCTTTGCATAATTTTTTGCTATTTTAATATCTAGGGGCATAATCAATATAATATTAAACTAAGATAGAAAAAAGATATCATCATTTTTTGCGCAAGTCACGGTTTTTTTTGTACGCAAGCAAAGTTATTTATCAATAGTGTTATTTTATTGCTTCCGTCTATTTGTGGTTACTTTTTTATCATAACTGACATTGCACCAGATTGCTTCGCTAAAGCTCGCTGGTGATACCCACTACTCACAAGAGTGCCACATTATTGTATATTTAATTAAAGTCCTGCGCGAGAATTGTCTACGCGAATACTATATTAATAGATGAGCGAGACAATGAAACTGCATAAACGCGAGTTAACATTTGCAATAACCGGTAACAAAGCGGGCCTGCCTGCCTTCTTCGATGGCTTTACTGTGATATTTTGTTTGAATATACCCTGAATGCGGCGTTAAATAATCTGTATTTTTTATGCTGATGTTACCATCTTCTGCAAGTATGTTCTTTGCATCTTCAAAATAATCTTCTATGTCTGATGCGAAGCTGATAAAACCATTCGGCTTCAATATTCTTTTAAAATCCTGCATTCTCTCTTTATTAAAAATTCTTTTTTTAAGATATTTCTTTTTATGCCAAGGGTCTGGGAATAAAACATAAATACCATTTAAAGAGTTATCTGGTATTAATTGCAAAATTTCGTCAATATCATCTGGCCATAAAATTGCATTATCAACCTGCTCCTGCAAAATATGCTTAGCAACTTTATAAACCCCGTTCAAATAAACTTCTGCTCCAATGTAAAGATTATCTGGATTTTCCTTTGCTTGATGCAAAAAATGCTCTCCCATGCCAAAACCAATTTCTAATATCTTGGTTTCCTGAGTAGCATTCTCTAGCTTTGCCTTGCTGTAGCGCAAAGATTCCATATTCTTATCCAGAAATTCTTTTTTATTTGGGGTGAAACTTTTGCCTATTCTTCTGGCGAAACTTCGATTTAATTTTTGATATTTCATTTATTTTTTTATTTTACCAATTTTTTTTGGCTAGTTTTTTATCATAACTGATCTGGTAAGCATGCATTCCGATGTCATTACCGCGAAGGCGGTAATCCATAAAATACCAGCAACGAATACGTTGATAGCAACTCTAGATTCCCGCCTTCGCGGGAATGACATTACGCCAGATTGCCACGGCAGCGAAAACCTAGCGGTTTTAGTACCTCGCAATGACACCCACTTCTCACAAGATTGCCGCGTCGCTACCGCTCCTCGCGGGTGACAATATCCGTCATCACGAGCGAGGCCTAGCCGAAGCGTGGCGATCTCTTTTAAGTGGCATTCGCCATCACTAGTGACTATCTACTTCACTCGCATCATTACCTGACACTTCCAGCCCTGAAACTCCATTTTCTAATTCTGCCATCGATGGATAATCAGCCTCAAGTAGCTCTACTATTTTCATATCTGTCATTTTATTATCATCTTGTGCATTTTCTACCATCTCTACAGCAATATCCATTGCTGTCTTACCTTTGTTATTTATTAATGACTTATCAGCTCCATGGTTCAGTAATAGCTCTACTAAATTTTTATAACCATCTTGAGCAAATGCCATTAAAGGCGATGTACCATTTGCATTTACTGCATTAACATTAGCTTTATGGCTAATTAATAATTTAGCTACATCAACCATCTTGTCACGACAACTAAATATTGGAGTAAATTGGCTCACAGCCATATTAGGGTCAGCATCATGTTCTAGCAACATTTTGACAATTTCTTTCTTAGTGTTATGATCAACGCGTCTTGCTTGCATAGCTGATACTAAAGGAGTCAACTTTCTATATTGATCAGATAATACATTGACATCAGCCCCATTTTCTAAAAGAGCCGAAACATATTCAGCTAGCCCCCATTCACAAGCTTGATGTAATGGTGTTTTTTTGAACATATCCCTAATTTCTATTTCTGCGCCTAGCTCCAGTAATTTTTTAAAAGTTTCTATGTCACCTTCATCATGCATTGCAATGTGCAAAGCTGTATATCCTTCTTGCTCTTGCGCGTTTAAGTTTGCCCCCTTTTCTTTTAAAAACTCTATCATCTCAATGTTTCTCGAAGCTGCAGCAAAATGAATGGCAGAGCATTTTCCGTTGACTACCTGCATATGCACTTCATGATGCAAGGGCTGCTCGCAGCTTGGGTCAACAAAAGCGTTTATATCGGCGCCTACGCTGATCCATTTTTTTACTTCATCCAAATTATCATGATCTGCAGCATTTAACATATTTTTGTTTAATTGCTCTTGGCTAATTTCTGTATTATTCTTTGTTTTTGGCATAATATTTTCCTTCTTTTTATTTTAATATTAATTCAATTTAAACACTCTATGCATCTTATCCGCAAGACGCATATTATGCGAAACCATCATGATTGCTGCATTTTGGTTTGTTGCAGCATCTAGAAGCATCGCAAATACTTCATCTGAAGTTTCCGGGTCTAGATTCCCCGTTGGCTCATCGGCAAGTATTATCTTTGGCTGATTAATCAAAGCCCTTGCGATTGCCACGCGCTGTTGCTCGCCTCCGGATAGCTCTCCTGGCAAGTTCATCAACCTCTTGCCAAGCCCTAAACTTTCAAGCAATTCTGCAGCTCTATCTATTGCATCGCTTTTTTTTACTCCTTTAATAATTAAAGGCATTGCTGCGTTCTCGGCAGCTGTAAAGTCACGCAATAGATGGTGATATTGGTAAATAAATCCAATATTGTTAAGACGAATTTGAGCAGCTTTTTGAAATAAATTATTTTGCGTAGTTTTATGCCCCAAAATCTCAACGCTTCCACTATCTGCAAAGTCAAGCAAACCCGCAATGTGCAGCAATGTTGACTTGCCGCACCCAGATGCGCCAATCACGGCCAGCATCTCGCCTCTGCATAGCTCTATATTAACATCTTTCAGAACCTCAATAACGCCCCTGCCTTGCTTATAGTCTTTGCAAATATTTTTTAGTGATAATATAATTTCCCTACTCATAGCGCATTGCCTCCACCGGGTTCAGTTTAGCCGCTCTGCGGCTTGGGTAAATAGTTGCCAAAAAAGACATAAGAAGCGCCATCGAGGCAACCCAGATTACATCATTAATATCCACCTCAGATGGCAGACTATAGAAAAAATAAATTGCCGGATCAAACAGAGTTGTTCCAGATATTTTCTCAAGCATTTTACGAATATTTTCTATATTATACGAAAATAACAAGCCAAGCAAAACACCAAAAAACGTACCAATTACCCCAATAATCATGCCACTGAGCATGAAAGCGCAAGTTATTTGACGATTCGAAGCGCCAATAGTTTTCAGTATTGCAATATCTTTTGTTTTGTCCTTAACCAGCATGAATAAGCTGGCTATGATGTTAAAAGCTGCAACCATAATAATTAAAGACAGAATCATAAACATCGCCGTACGCTCCACCTGTAGCGCGCCAAGAAATTGCTTGTTCTCTTGCAGCCAACTTTTTGCTAATAATTTATCCTGATATTCATTCTCTATCTGAAAACTATATTCATCTGCTTTCTCTGGTTTATCTATATGAAGTTCAATTAAATTAATACTGCCTTTTACATCAAGAAAAGTTTGCGCAGCCTCTAGCGGCATCAGCATGGTTGCTGCGTCGTAATCATACATTCCGCTATTAAAAATAGCCACCACTCTGAATGTTTTGGACCTTGGCATGCTGCCAAAAGCTGTCGACAGCAAATTAGGTGAAATTAGCTTCACTTTAGTGCCTGGATAAAGCCCAAGAGAAAGCGCAAGCTCTGAACCAACAGCAACTGCATCATGGCCGTGATAGTCTGCAAATGAACCACCAAAGATGTTCTTCATTATCTCGCCTTTGTTTTTCAAATGCTTCAGGTCAATGCCTTTGATTATAGCACCTCCATTGGCTCGAGCGCCAAGCGCAAGCGCCTGCCCAACCACCATCGGAACAGTATTTTTTATGTAAGGCTTTTTGTTTAAACCCTCCAGAATATCAGTGTGGTTATCAATCCTGCCTGCCATTGAGGTAATTTTAATATCACCATTCAGGCCAATCATATTGCTGGTAAGCTTGGTGTGGAAACCATTCATAATAGACATCACAATAATAAGTGCCGCAACGCCAATAGTGATGCCAACCAATGATATGAAAGATATTACAGATACAAATTTTTCATTCTTCTTGGCGCTAAAATAGCGCAGAGCCATAATTAGAGTAAAATTATTTAACATGCAAGCTTGTTTCAACCTCTAATATTGCTTGATCAATATCCATCTCTTCTAACTCTCCAGAACTTCTATGCTTAAGTTCGACTATTCCTTTGTCTGCATTCTTGCTGCCAATAATTATCTGCCACGGAGAACCTATCAGATCATGCGTCGCAAATTTGCTACCTGGCCTATCATTTGTATCATCATAGATCACATCAATATTTTTTGCCATTAATTGATGGTAGGCTGATTCTGCCATTTCTTTACATCTATCATCCTTCATACTCAGATTAATGATAGAAGCTTTGAATGGCGCCACCTGCATTGGCCAAATTATTCCTCTATCATCATGCGAAACTTCAATAATCGCAGCCACTAGGCGCGATATACCAATCCCATAGGCACCCATTTGAATTGGAACCTGGCGGCCATTTAAGTCATTTACCATCGCGTTCATCGGCTTTGAGTACTTGTCTCCAAAATTAAATATATGCCCAACTTCAATGCCGCGTCTTACCGATAATTCAGTTTCTTTGAGCGGACAGTTTGCCGGATCATGCTTCTCTTCAGTTGCCGCATACATTGCCTTTAGCTGATTAATATCCCCGAGCATACTCTCGCCAATAAGATCAAACTTCTTATCGTAATATAATTTACTTTCGCCTGTATCGGCAACCACATGGAATTCGTGGCTTAAATCCCCACCAATCTCGCCAGCATCCGCAGCTAGCGGGATCGCGCGAAGGCCAAGATCGCGAAATGTCAGCATGTAAGCTGCAAAAATCTGGTCATAAGTTTTTATTGCACTCGCTTGATCGATATCCAGCGAATATGCATCCTTCATTAAAAATTCACGTCCACGCATAACTCCAAAACGCGGCCTTATTTCATCACGAAACTTCCATTGAATTTGATATAAAACTTTTGGTAATTCCTTATATGACTGCATTGCATGACGCACAATGTCTGTTATTACCTCTTCATTTGTTGGGCCAAATAACAAATCATGATTATGGCGGTCTTTAATTTTGAGCATCTCCTCGCCGTAAGCGTCGAATCTGCCAGATTCACGCCACAAATCGCCATTTTGAATACATGGCATAAGCAGCTCCACAAAGCCACTGGCATCCATATTAAAACGAACTATATTTTCGATGTTTTTAAGCACCTTAAGCCCAAGTGGCAGCCAGTTATAAATACCTGACGCGCTCTGGCGAATCATGCCGCTTTTAAGCATTAAAGAATGAGAAATCACTTGCGCCTCGGCTGGCTTTTCCTTCAGCACCGGCATAAAATATTTGGATAGTAACATGTTTTTTTGGATTATTTAATTAACTATCAAGTTTTATATCACATATTGTAGCATAGTTCAAAATATAAATTTAAAGCTAGATTTAAACACTGGACATGCACGAGTATTTCTGTGATAAATTTAAAAAATTGACAATTTCTATAATAGCTACTATAATATACATAATAAGCAAAAATTAATGATAATGGATAGTATAGTATTCTCTAAATTTAAAACAGTTCCTGAAATGCTAATCCACCTATCGGCTACAGCAAAAGAAGTAAGGCTTGCTCTGAATCTCAGTCAAAAATCGCTTGCTTCGCGCTCTGGAGTTAGCCTTGGCACATTGAAAAAATTTGAAACAACAGGAAAAATTTCTATTGAATCATTAATGAAATTGTCTATTGTACTTGATTTTTATCAAAATTTTGACTCTCTTTGCTCAGTAACTGAAAAATACATACCAAAATCGATAGATGAAATAATTAAAGATAATAATAAAAAACCCAGACAAAGAGGCAGGAATTGAACCAAACGCAAATAATAAATGTTTTTTACAAACCTAAAAAAGAAAAAATAAAATTAGGCAGCCTTGCATTAAACAATGGAAAAATATTTTTTGAATATGACAAAGATTTTTTAAAGTTAAATCTAGAAATATCTCCTTTCAAGCTAAAACTACAACCAGGTGTAATAGAGTCTGATGCTAGAGTATTTGATGGTTTATTTGGAGTATTCAATGACAGCTTGCCAGATGGTTGGGGCAGATTGCTTTTAGATAGAAAACTAATCTCTAATAACATACACCCAGACTCCCTCTCCCCGCTAGATAGGCTTGCATATATAGGCACAAGAGGCATGGGGGCATTGATTTACGAACCTGAATATACAAATCAAACCCTGAATCATTTAACAAATCTGGACTTAATTGCCAGAGAAGTTCAAGAATTTCAACTTAACAACAAAGAAGAATATCTAGATGATTTAATTAATTTAAATGGAGCTTCCACAGGTGCAAGACCAAAAATTTTAATAAATATAGAAAAAAAAGATTGGCTTATTAAATTCAGATCATTAAATGACCCAGAAGATATGAGCGCAATAGAATTTGCCTATTATTTAATGGCAATAGATGCAGGGCTTGACATGTCTGAGTCAAAATTATTCGCTAGTAAAAAAGGCCCTGGCTTTTTCGGAACAAAGCGATTTGACAAAAATAATGAAGAAGCCATGCACATGCACAGCCTAAGCGGCTTGCTACATTCGGATCATCGTAATCCATGCATAGATTACAAAGACATTCTAAGAGCCACTATGCTACTAACCAAAGATTATGAACAATGCCTGGTACAATTCAAACATTGCGCTTTCAATGTTCTTAGCCATAATAGAGACGATCATTCGAAAAATTTTGCCTTTTTAATGGACTCGTCCGGTAAATGGAAAGTTTCCCCTGCCTATGACATCACTTTTTCCAGCGGGCCATTCGGCGAGCACTGCTCTATGATAATGGGGGAAGGAAAAAACCCGGCATATAAACATCTTGTTGCGCTTGCAGCAAATTTTAATATTATTCCTGCAGATGCAAAAAAAATTATAGATGAAGTTCAAAGTTCCATCAATAATTGGCCCATTCATGCAAAAAATGCAGGAGTCAGTCATAATTCGCTGAATTTAGTCAAAGCTAAGATTTACAAAAAATAGCTTGCATAGAAAGTTATCATGTGTTATTTTGCGTACAGAAATCTTTTAATAATATATAACTAACAACCACAGCATCATTAATAATTATGACTTTAAACGAAATATTGGAAATGCTTTCTAACGCAATAGTAGCAAACAAAGAAGAAGAAAAAAACTGCAACGAATTAGCAAAATCAGCAGCAAAGCTTATTAAACAAGGAGAGGAATACGATAAAAAACACACTGTAATGTTAATAAAATATGCTGCATATGCTGGCGATATCGAATTAATGAAAATTTTTCTAGATGATGGTGTGGATATAATTCACGCTGATGAATGGAGTTACACTATTCACGTAGCCGCATCGGCTGAAAAAGATAATAGCGAGATGGTCCAATTCTTACTAGATAATGGCGTAGATATAAATCACGCTACTGAAGACAACCAGACTGCTATATATATTGCAGCCAAAAAAGGAGTGATAGCTAACATACAGGTTTTATTAAAAAACGGAGCTACAATTAATATAAAAAATAATGATGGTATAGAACCAACAGATTTAGATAATTTTATAAAAAATTTCTTAAATAATAAAAATTTAATTAATTCAAAAGATAATCTAGAATATCAATCAATATATTTAGCTGATTTTTATAATAAATTAGAAATTATTCGCCCTAGAAAATGGCATTAATTTAAAGCACCATTCAAAATTAGGCAAAACCTTGCTTCATAAAGCTGCATCATATGAAATTCTAGATGTGGTACAATTTTTACTTAAAAATGGCTTAAATCCAAACCTTAGAAACAGAGCTCAAGAAACTCCCTTATTGCGAGCATTAGTCAACAAAAAAGAAATCAGCAACAACAATAAAGAAGTAATAAAAATTTTGCTAGCTCATGGCGCAGATATTTATACATCGACTTCACGCGGTAATACAATAGCTAAAGCATGCATAGAATATGATAAAGCTTGCCCAACTCATCAAAACAACATACCAGGCTTAAAATACTTGCTAGAACTCGGGTATAATGCAAATCAATGCGATGAGCGGGGAAATACAGCGCTATCCGCAGCAATCAGGAATAACAGTGTTAAAGCCTTGAAGCTGCTATTAAGTTACAATGCTGAAATATATACAAAAACTAAAAACAGCACTGAAGTAAGGTTTCGTCATATTCTTGATTTAATCGATAATGAAGGCGAAGGGAAAAAAGAATTAATAACAGAGCTAGTAAAATATGGCTGCCTATTTTCAAAGAGACAACAAGACATAGCCACCAATGCAAATGAAGGCGCACCGACTGCAAAAACTATGGGAGAAATCACTTTTGAAGAATGCAACTCTGAAAGTTTAAATGAAATAATCCATTTAACCAATGCTTTGGTTGGCAACTTAAATCATGATCTGACAAATATTAAATTTGATCTTAACCAAGATAACATTAACCTTTTCAGCGCTCGTTTTAAGAATATATTACTATATATTGGCAGCGATAAAACAATTTTTGAAATTAAAACAGCAATTGCAGATAATGCAAGCATTCCTGCCGAGTTAAAAGAAGCAATCATTACCCAAATAGATTATGTGAATGAATTTAATCAGCAAGTAATTGACCTTGTTTCTGTTGCTGTCAACGATGGAATGCCAATGGATCTATACACGTTAAAAAACATGGATCCCGATGATGAACTTCTTAATTTAAATGATGAAGATTCTCCAGTTACCAAGCTTTTAAATTATTACAAAGAAAATGCAGGAATAGAGCCAACCAATTTCTTGAAAATGCTGCGCGAAGCAGATAGCGAAGATAGTAATACGAAGTTTGCACGCGATCTATATGCAGCAAATATAAAAATATTATCTAATAATTTAGCAGCTCTATCAGGAAAATTGCAAGACCAAGAGGGGCTTATCCTGCAATCTTTATGCAGCTTTATTCTTCCAAAAGAGACTAAAGACGCTATTAAAGTAAAAGTTGCAGAATATAAAGCAGCTAAGCTAGATAGATTTATTGCAAAATGCAAATCTGAATATTTAACATCTGAAGATACGAATGAGCAAACAGATGATAATGATGAGGGTACAGAAGGCGAAGAGGAGAATAAAAAAACAGACTCCACAAAAAAAGAAGAGAAATCGAATTTATTGGATGATAATAGCAGCGAGCTAGAAAAAGATCTTGATAATCTAGATCTTGGCGGCGAAGCGCCAGCTACAGATGTAGATGAAATTTAGTATATTGAACTACAATCAATTGTTCTTTAAATCATTTACTATTTTGTATAGATCTTTTTTGCTGAAAAATTCATTATATTTAGCAAATAATTCCAAAGCTATAGACTTCGCGGTTAGCCCCTCTTCAAGCAACTGACTTGCTTCGATTTTTATTGCATCTTCAGATATATTTAAATTTTTCTTACCTGATATACAAAGAACTATTTCACCCTTTGGTGGTTTTTGTTCATAATGCTCAATAAGCTGCACAGCGCTGCCAAGCCTTGACTCTTGATGAAGCTTAGTTAGCTCTCTTGCAACATTCACTTCCCTATCGCCAAGCTCTTCTGCAATACATTGCAAAGTGCTGATCAGTCGGTTTGCTGTTTCGTAAAAAATAGCGGTGCAATTAATATTATCTACCTCTTTTAAACTTTTGCGCTTGCCCTCTTGTGTCTTTGGCATAAAACCCATAAAAATGAATTTATCTGTAGCAAGGCCCGAAATTGAAAGAGCAGTCACAGCAGCGCACGCACCAGGCACAACATCCACTGCAAGCCCCGTACTTTTAAGCTCCCGAACTAATTTATAGCCAGGGTCAGAAATAAGCGGAGTACCTGCGTCTGAAACAAGACTCACTATTTTGCCCTGCTTGATTAAATCTTTTATTTGCGCGCGGGTATTTGCATCACTATTATCATTATATAATTTTAATCTTGCTGAAATATTATGTTTTTCTAGCAATTTATGCGAAACTCTGGTATCCTCGCAGAATATAACGTCAGATTTTTGTAAAGTCTCTAGGGCTCGCAGGGAAATATCCTGTAGATTACCGATGGGAGTTGAGACAATATAAAGGGCTGGTTTGTAGATCATTTTTATTTATTTGGAGATTATTTTATCATGAATATAGCGCAAAAATTAATTAAAATCACCATTTCTTTTGGTATTTTATTATTTTTATCTGGATGTTTAGAAAATAACGCACAAAAACAAGTTGCAAACACCAATCAAAAACCAGTAAATATAGCTATTTTAGCGCCTGTAGGTGGCTCTGATGATAAAAAAAATGATGCAAAAAATATTGGCAAAGAGCTAGCCTCTATGGTCAAAATGGGGCTAGCTAGCGAGGCAAAAACTAAAATCAAACTCAAATTATATGATTCCTCAAACCCAGAGAAACTATCAGAATCTATGGAGCAAATAATTGACAACGAAACAGATATTATAATTGGCCCGCTATATACGCCAGCTGTTAAAAACATGGCGTTCAAGGCTCAAAAAAATGGCATCACTACTGTTTCGCTATCCAACAATCCTGCTCTTGCAGACAGGGATATGTATATATCTGGGCATGCACCAATGCGTCAATTGCAAAAAATTACAGATAATTTACTAGATAATAATTATACTAATTTCATAACGTTAATGCCAGAAGGGCATTATTCTGTGACGGTTGCCAAAATACTAGAGCGCCAAATAGAGGCAAAAGGAGGCAGCGTTGCCAAAATGATTTTTTATGATGGAAAAGCAAATATTAACAAAGCAGTTCGCAGCGCGTCTAATATCACAGATACAATCAACGATAATGAAATGGGCAGCAGGCCAGTAATTATTGTTGCAGACGACACCGACACCTTAAAAGTATTATTTGATAATATGCATCAATTTATGCTTGACAAAAAAGCGCTCATCGCTGGCGATAACCGAGCAGATTTTCCGATGATTAAACCTATTAACATTCATTTCACAGGTTCTCGCCATCTATATAATCGCCGCGTAATTAGTAAGGCAAAAAATAACGGCATAAATAATTTTACATTCTTACATGCAGTGGCGCATGATGCAGGCATGGTAGTTGCAAAATCAATTGGCGAATCTTTTAATAAAAAATCATTCACAGATGCACTAAATGCAGAAGAAGGATTCACTGGAGCCTCTGGAGAAGTGAAATTTGTAGATAATATAGCACAGCGAAATTACGATATATTAAGAAGATATGAAAAAAATGGCAAATTTATTTATAGCCTAATTCGCCAAAATCCACAAAACACATCAGTTTCTGATTAGGAACTTTAACTAAAAAGATCACCACGTCGCTAACGCTCGCCCACGCATGGCGAATATGCATCAACCTCGCGTAGGCTACGCACCTCCAGATTATAAATCCATCTATACCGCGCAGCAAGAAATATTGTAAATTTAATTAAAGTTTAGCTAAGAATTGGCTAAGTGAGTGCTATGCACGGGTAGGCGAACGAGACAATGAAACTGCATAAACGCGAGTTAACATTTGCAATAACAAATTTATTTTTAGTTTGACGTAAAATAATTGCTCTATATAATCAGCGATACTTAATAAGTTTATAATTTTACAAGGAGAATTTAAGTTATGAAAAAAATAAAAATTGCACTACTTGCAAGCACAATGCTAATTGCATCTAGTGCCAATGCTGAAACAGCGCATGATCGACATATTTATATTGGGGCAGATTTTGGCTTAACTAAACCAATTGTCAGTAAATTTAAAATAAAAGGTAAAGAAGGCACATCAATATTTAAATTAAAACAATCAGCTATGGGCACTGTTCGCGTTGGTTACAGCTTTTATCCTGGAATGTCAATAGAATTTTCAGCTAGCAAGCGCCCTAAATATAATTTAAACTATATGCTACCATCCACTTCAACAGATATGGGTGGAGGAATCTTTATAAACACAGATAAAGCCTTAGGCAGAACAAAAATTTCAGCCGAAGATTATATGTTAAATTTAGTATATGATTTAGAAGCAAAATATTTTGGCATAAAACCTTATGTAATTTTTGGCGCGGGTGTTGCAAAAATATCAATAAAACCAGCTACAACCTCTACAACCCTTCATACTATTACTCCCTTTGGCCCAATGCCATCATCTAACGCACAAGTTTTTCGCATCAAAAAGTCTAATCAGAACTGTTTTGCATGGCAAGCTGGAGTCGGTTTTGCCAAAGATGTCACAGAAAATTTTTCTTTAGAGGTCGGAGCTAAAA
>JAHDEH010000007.1:0-2984 GCA_020628955.1 Alphaproteobacteria bacterium | reverse complement strand
GTCGGTTTTGCCAAAGATGTCACAGAAAATTTTTCTTTAGAGGTCGGAGCTAAAATACAGGTTGTAAACAATATCAAGTTTAAATATGATAAACTTAGTTCAACGGGAAAGTTTGAAGCACAGAAACCTGAGAAAAAAACTTTAGGCGCCGCTGAATTTACGATAGGGTGCAAGATTAAGCTCCCTATTTAAAAACATTAATTTTAAAAAAAGGAGAAAATATCATGAGTAAAGAAGATCAAAAAAACCAAAATACATATGACGAAGTACCATATGTGAGCTACCCATTTCCGCAAAGCAGCCCGGAAAAGCTTGCAACTATGGCAACTTTATTTGGCATGGAGCCACCAGCAATGGAAACTGCAAAGGTTCTGGAGCTTGGATGTGCAGAGGGTGGAAATATTATTCCGCACGCGCTGAATAATCCAAAAGCTTCATATGTTGGTGTTGATTTATCTGAAAAGCAAATTGCTTCTGGGCAAAAACATATAAAGGCCTTAAAGCTGAAAAATATTGAATTAAAGAATTGTTCTATAATGGATATAGACGAATCTTACGGAAAATTTGACTATATTATTTGCCATGGTGTTTTCTCTTGGGTATCTGCAGAAGTGCAAGCGAAAGTTTTGGAAATTTCTAAAAAAAATCTAACAGAAAATGGTGTTGCATATATAAGCTACAACACTCTACCTGGCTGGAACATGGTAAGAACTATCAGAGATATGATGACTTATCACTCAAGAGGCTTTGAAAAAGCAGAGGAAAAACTTCAGCAATCACGCGCTCTACTTTCTTTTATTAAAGAATCTGTTGAAGGCACAGACACGCCATATGCAAAATTCTTATCTGAAGAAGCAGAGATGCTTTCAAAGCAAGGAGACTACTACCTAATGCATGATCATCTTGAAGAAAATAATACACAATTATATTTCTCTGACTTCATCATTGGTGCTATGCAGCACGGTATGCAATATCTTTCTGATGCATCTCTTGCAACAATGTATCTTGGCAATATGAAGCCATCTGTTGTTGAAAAAATGAAGGATCTAAAAGATATCATCAGAACAGAGCAATATATGGACTTCATTAATAATAGAAGATTCAGAAGCACTTTGCTTTGTCATCAAGGAGTTAAGCTGAACAGAGCGCTTAACAATGATTGCATCAAAAAATTTGCTATGAGCCTTAATATAGTTCCAGAAACACCACTAAAAGATGCAAAGCTAGACAGCAAAGATGATGTTAAATTCTTCTTTAATGGTAATAAAGAGCAGCATCTTGGTGCAAATACCCCTGCTTTGAAAGCTATTTTATATGTATTATCCGAGCATTCAGCACATCCTTTAAAATTTGATAGCGTTGTTGCAAAAGCAAGCAAATTACTTAAGAAAGCAGACAAAGAGCAAATTTCTGCAGAGCTTTTAAATAATGCAATGAATTTGGTAATTAAGGGATATATGCAAATTTCTTTAACAGAGAAAACTGCAGAAAAAATTAATAAAGAAAAGCCTTCTGCAACAAGTCTTGTTTCTTACCAGGTTAAAAATACTGCGTACCCTTGGGTAACTAACCATTTGCACACACCGATTGCAATTAATTTATTTGATAAATATGCAATTAAATATATGGATGGTAGCAACAGCAAATCTCAAATTATTGATCTATTAATGAAAGATGTGGATGCTGGTGAAATTTCCTTAAATCAAGGAGAGAAAAAAGTTGAAGATAAAGAAATCATCAAAAAAGAGATTTCTAACTATCTAGATTTTACAATCAGCAAACTAGCTCATCAAGGAGTTTTGGCATAAATGCTGCAGCAACTATTTAATAAGCAAATAGAGTTTGTTAAAAATGAAGCGATCCCAAACGGGGTCGCTTTAGCTGTATCTGGAGGGTGTGATTCCATCGCACTTATGCATCTATGCTGTAATTGGTCGATAGCAAATAAAATCAAATTACACATATTTTCTGTTGACCATGATTTGCGGGAAGAATCTGTTGATGATATAAAATTTGTTAAAAATGTTGCAAAGCAACTAAATTTATCATTTCATGATTTCAAATGGAATCATGGCGGCATAAAATCTGCCATTCAAGAAAAAGCAAGAAATGTTCGTTATGAAATGATGACTCAAAAATGTACAGAGCTTGGCATTAATCTGCTTCTAACCGCTCATCATTTTGGTGACATTATGGAAAATTATATTATGCGAAAAAAACGCGGCAACAGCTCTTTTTCTTTAAGCCATAGCAATAGTATGTTTTTTAATAATGTGCATATATACCGCCCTCTTCTTGATTTTCATAAGCATAATTTATTAAATTATTTAACTACAAATAACCATAAATGGCTCGAAGATGAAAGCAATAAAAAAGATGATTATGAACGCAATAGAGCGCGAAAAGAAATAGCTGCATTACAAGAACCGCAAAAACAAAAATTAATAGAAGATATTGAAACAATCAACACCACAAACCGGTTACTAAATCAGGAGCTACTTGCTATTATTGCTTCCTGCGTCATGATATCAAATTCAGGTTTTGCTACAATAAATGTTGATATCTTTAAAAAACAAAATTATGATTTTAGACTGCAAATAATAAATTATCTTTTGACTTTGATTGGCGGAAAAAATGCTGTGCCGCGCTACAGAAGTACCAAAAATATACTTTACAATATAGAAAAAAATAAGAATTTCAAACAAACTTTGCATGGGTGTGTTTGCATCAATGAACCAAAAGAATTAATTATTTATAGAGAATATTCAGAAATTCCTAATGACCCACTATGCCTAAGACATAAAAATATATGGGATAATAGATTTGAAATTAATGCAAAAAATCTTAATAAAAATTATTCTATAAGCACCTTGAATACCGAGGATTATATTACCCTAAAAGATAAAATTAATTTAAAAAATATACTGCAACAACACTTCAAAAAACAAAAAAATATATTATTCACCATCCCTGTAATAAAAAAA
>JAHDEH010000006.1 GCA_020628955.1 Alphaproteobacteria bacterium | reverse complement strand
AGATTTTACTTTTTCAATAAAATCCAATCGATTTACACAATTTTCTGTTTTTGTTTGTTTTTTATATTTAATAATTTTAGCTGGATTGTTTTTAAAATCCTCGATATGCATAAGCTTACCCTGCTCCAAAATATAAGAAGCCTCCACATTAGCATTACGCCTTTTTGCTGTTTGAAAATTATCCTGCAATGTAAAGTTGCAAAGCACGAAACTTATAATTAAGAAAATAAAAATGAATGATTTGATGAAAATCATATTTTTTTGATGTGAAATTATTTTTTCAAACATATTTACTTAACCTCGCTATATTTTGATAAACTAATTAAAATTAGATATTTATTTTTTTTCTTTAAATAAACCTTATCTTTAATTTCGTATTTCATATCATAGCCACTAAAAATACTACTTATTTTATTACAATAATTTTCAATAGAGTAATCTGCATTATATTTTGGCTTTTCTGGCTCAATATACTGCACATGTATATCCAAATTAATTTTATTATCATTTTCCAAATATTGCCATTTATTTTTAACAATATCGAAATTTTCAACTTCTTGCAAAGATAAAAGCTTAAAAGCATCTTTTGGAGCAGGATGGTTTTTATTTATCAAATTTTTGGCATTAAATAACTCTATGGACTCGTTTAGCTTATTAATATCTGGATGAGACGCCTTAATGCCTCTATATTTTGATGCAGTATTATTATATTTCTCTTGAATTATTTTATTCTTATTTTCAAGATCATATATTTCATATATTTTTATAAAAGAATTAAAAGTCAAAAATAATATAATTAAATAAAATGGGTAATAAATTACTTTATCAAGTAGCGCAATCTTTGTGATTTTATGCATCGGCGCATTTAAAGCAAGGTGTGACCTAACTTTATTAAAAATATATAGAATTTCAGCATCTTTATATATTTCATCATCTTTTTTATTAACACTCGCAATATCATCATTTGATAAAATTACTGCGCCTACATTTTTAAAGCGCATATTTTTCATCGCTTTTTTCAGCTCTTTATTAACATAGCATATAGCAAAAAATTCGAGATTATTCTTCTTGGCCCAATCTTTGTGGTTTATAATTAAATCTTGCACTTCATGTTCAATGAGTCCTTGAATATACTCATTACTAATATCTTCTTTGATTTCAATATTTTTTTCAGCAATAAGTTGTTTTTGGTTTTTTAAAATTACCTTAAGTCCGTTTGCTTTTGTTATTGTGATAAAAATATGCGCTTTATCTGCAATATTTGCTATATTAGAATTATCTATAATATAATCTATTATTTCAGGAAACTCTAACGACATAAAATACAACCCTCTGAACTTATAATTCCATAAACTAATATAATTCATTATACTAGAAACAGGTGCCCTGAATGGGCTAGATGCAATAGAGCAGTTAATAATTTCTTCATCTGAAGATGAATCATCTATTTTGTAGGCTTTTATTTCTTTAGGCTTATAATTTTTTTCAATAAAAAGTTCAACTGGGTTAGAACCAAGCAGCCCTTCAATATACGGTATATTTTCATTTTTCACAGAAACATCTTTGTTATTAATTGCAAAGACTATTGGGTACTTCGAGTATTTACTGATGATTTTTTTGTATAAAGATTTAAAGTCTTTGCTATTTTCATAGCATGATACGCTTTTTATTATATGCTCATTATCTATAATTGCTATAGTTACATTGTAATTACCAATATAAAAAACTACACGCTTTTTTTCAAAAATTTTACTAAATAAATTATTGTAAAATTCTAATCCTGACTTTTGTTTATTACTCATTAATACTTTCTTTGAAAATTATTATTGTAATTTGAGTTTATTTAGATTATCTTACTCATTTAGAATGCTATGGTACAATATAATTAAATTCAAAGCAAATAAACAAATCATTTTTTTAATATTCATATTTTAATTTTATTTATCAGTGCTACTAATAATCTATAACTAATAATAACTAATAACCTAAAAAAAATGTCAAAACTCACATCCCAGGCTATTCGTAGTACTTTTCTTAATTATTTCAAACAAAACAACCACGAACATATTAAATCTAGTTCTCTAGTGCCGCATAACGACCCAAGCTTGATGTTCGTAAATGCTGGAATGGTGCAATTTAAAGATGTTTTTACTGGCGTAGAAAAAAGAGATTACACAAAAGCAACAACATCACAAAAATGCGTAAGGGCTGGTGGCAAACATAACGATTTAGATAATGTTGGTTACACTGCTCGCCATCATACTTTTTTTGAAATGCTTGGCAATTTTTCCTTTGGCGACTATTTTAAGGAAGAAGCAATCTATTATTCTTGGGATTTACTGACTAATCACTACGGACTGCCTAAAGATAAGTTATATATAACAGTCTATCATGAAGATACAGAATCTGCAAATATATGGAAAAAACTAACTGGTTTTACCGATGAGAAGATCATAAAAATCAGTACAAATGACAATTTTTGGTCAATGGGTGATACTGGTCCATGCGGCCCTTGCACAGAAATTTTTTACGATCATGGCGATCATATACCAGGAGGCTTGCCTGGAACACCTGAAGAAGATGGCGACAGATTTATTGAAATATGGAATCTTGTATTCATGCAATATGAGCAAGTCTCTAAAGATAAAAGAATATTACTACCCAAACAAAGTGTTGACACTGGCATGGGGCTAGAGAGAATATCTGCTGTAATTCAAGGAGTTCACGATAATTATGACACTGACATGTTTAAAGAAATTATTGGCTTTGCTGAATCTATAATCAAAGCGCCTGCAAATGGAGAAGCCCTATTCTCTTATCGCGTAATTGCTGACCATTTACGCTCATGTGCCTTTTTGATTGCCGATGGCGTTATGCCATCTAATGAAGGAAGGGGATATGTGCTTCGCAGAATAATGCGCAGAGCAATGCGCCACGCCCATCAACTTGGGGCAAAAGAACCCGTCATGCATAAATTATTCCCTAAATTAGAACAGCTGTTCAGCGACCCGTTTATCGAACTTAGTAGGGCTAATGAATTCATTTCAAGCGTTTTAAAGCAAGAAGAAGAGCGTTTCAAAACCACACTTGGCAGAGGCTTGAAATTATTAAATGAAGAAATAGATTCAAATAAAGCCATCAAGGAACTATCTGGCGATGTTGCATTTAAATTATACGACACTTACGGATTTCCACTTGACCTAACCCAAGATATCTTAAAGAAAAAAGATATAAAAGTTGACGTTGAAGGCTTTGAAAAATCAATGAAAGAGCAAAAAGACAGAGCAAGAAAATCTTGGTCTGGCTCGGGCGACTCAAAAACAGACCAACTATGGTTTAATCTACTAGAGGAAAAAGGTGCAACTGAATTTTTAGGTTACTCTCAAAATATTGCTGAAGCTAATATCATCAAATTAGTGCAAGATGGACAAGATATCAGCGAGATCAAAGAAACAGGAGCAAAATTTACATTAATTGCAAATCAAACTCCATTCTACGGTGAATCCGGTGGGCAGATGGGCGATATTGGCTTTATTGAAAATGAAAGTTGTAGGATAAAAGTTCTTGATACTCAAAAATATCTTGGTAAGATCATTGCGCATAAATGTATATTGGAATCAGGAAAAATTTCAGCCCAGGACAGTGCCAAATTTACAATCAACACCAAATATAGAAATAATTTAAGAAAACACCACACAGCGACCCATATTCTGCACGCAGTGCTCCGTGATCTTGTTGGCAAGCACATAACGCAGAAAGGTTCGCTTGTTGCACATGACAGACTTCGCTTTGACATAAGCCACCCAAAAGCCTTAAATAGCGCAGAGATAAGGGCTATTGAAGAAAAAGTGAATTACATAATTCAATCAAATTCAGAAGTACTAACGCAACTAATGAGCACAGATGATGCATTAGAAAAAGGCGCTATGGCTTTGTTTGGTGAAAAATATGACTCAGAAGTTAGGGTTGTGTCTTTAGCCGCAGGAGAGGAGGAGGAAAATTCATACTCCTTTGAACTATGTGGTGGCACGCACGTTAAGCGGGCTGGAGACATTGGTTGTTTTAAAATATTAAATGAATCCGCAGTGGCCGCAGGCATCAGAAGAATAGAGGCTGTTTGCGGAGAGTTTGCGCTTGCAGCTTCGCATTCATTCGAAGATACTCTTAATAATGCCTATGATATTTTAAAAACTGACAAAACTGAGTTCCTTTCAAAGCTTGAATCAATTGTTACGTCAAAGAAACAGCTAGAAAAAGAAATTGAAAAAATAGAGTCAGAAAAATTAAATTTATCAAAAGAGCAAATTGAATCTTGCAGTATTAATATTAAAGATGCTAGATTAATTTATAAACAATTTAGCGCAGCAAATCCGAAATCAATGCGCAGCGCAGTGGAAAACATTGCAAAATCATCGCAAGATATAATAGTTATTTTTGCTAGCAAGAACGATGATAAAATCATGGTGAATATTGCAGTATCTAAAGAAATATCAGCCAATTATTCAGCTGGAGATATTTCTAAAAAGATAGCTAATATAATAGATGGCAGCGGAGGTGGCAAACCAACTCTTGCACAAGTTGGCGGAAAAGATATCGGAACTTGGCAAGACTTGCAGCAAGAAATTGAAAAGATTTTTGGTTAGTTTAATATGATTTGCTTCCTTAGACTTGGAGTTTTTTCGCTTGGACTTTCTGGCTTATATTCACTGGCGCTAGTTTTAATGCGTACGCCGGTGATAAGCTCACTGATAAGCGACAAATCATTTTTCAAGTCTGCCCTGGTTGTGCATGTTAATTTATCAGTCCTTGTTTGGCTTTTGTCTATTACATGCTATTTTTGGAGCTTAGGAAGAGAAAATAATTTTTTTGTTAAATATTACAAAAATCTTGCATTTATTGGAGTATGCTTAATGGCTATATCGCCTTTGCTTCCCATAATGTCCAGCCCTGTTATGAATAATTATGTTCCAATGCTCGAGAACATAGTGTTTATAATTGGGCTTTCCTTATTTGCCAGCTGTATTTTATTATTTGCACTGCAAATTATTGCCGAGTATTTATTTTTAAGACATAGCGCGTACAGCCACGAAGATAATATTACTATTACTATTGCTAATTTTACTACAGCTTTAATGTATATATGTGCCTTTATCTGCATTTATTTATCTTATATTCAAATACATGATTTGGCAAAAATTGTACCACTTGATATTGAATATTATTATGAAATGCTTTTTTGGAGCGGTGGACATTTACTGCAATTTATATATACACAAATCTTTATGCTTGCCTTGGTATTTCTAGCTGAGAACGCCTTATCTAAAAGGCTTAAATTTACTTATATTTACGAGTTAATTATGTTAGTTAACTTTGTTTTGGCGATGTTTATTTTTTATGGCCATTGGCAATATGAACTTGCCGATGGTAATTTTAAATTATTTTTTACCTACCATATGAAATATTTTGGCGGGATATGCCCTGCAATATTCATTTTATTAATTACTTATGAAATGTTACATAATTTATTTTTCAAAAATTTGAACAAAGCAGAAGCTGAAACACCATCTGGGCCATTACACTCAAAGCTAGCTATATTATTTTCTATCTTTTTATTTTGCTATGGTGGGGTTATTGCAATTTTTATAAAAGGGGTAAATGTTACGATCCCAGCGCACTACCATGGCTCGATTGTTGGAATAAGTATATGCTTTATGGGATTTGTGTATGTTTGCATTGAGCAAAAGATTAATTACCAAGGTGCCAGGCAAAGCAACTTACTAATTAAACATCTAGGAATTCAAGTAGCTGCCGCCAAATCTGAATCTATAGAAAAAGCATTTCAAAACGCCAAAAATCAGCTAATCGTCATTTTTCTAGGTCAATTTATGCATATTCTAGGCTTGGCCCTTGCAGGCGGCTATGGCGTAATGCGAAAAACAACAGGGGTAGATATCCCGCTGCAAAGCAAACTATATATGGGATTAATGGGTATGGGAGGCCTAATTGCCATAATTGGAGGCTTGATGTTTGTTTATATATGTGCTATAAGTCTTGCCAAGAATAAGCAAAATTCATAGCAATAAATTTTAAAATGAACAAACCAACAAAAGAACAAGCACTGGAAGCTGTTAGAGTTTTACTGAATTATATTGATAGTAATCCAGATAGAGAGGCGCTAAAAAGAACACCTGAACGTGTTGTTAAAAGCTACAGTGAACTCTTTTCAGGCTATGATGTTGATATTAAAAAAATGCTAAGTAGAAAATTTCAAGATATCAGCGATTATAATGATGTTGTTATGCTGCGTGACATAAACTTTTCTTCGACATGCGAACACCACATGCTACCATTTAGAGGAAAAGTTGACATTGCCTACATTCCAAATGGATCTGTTGTAGGAGTTAGCAAATTAGTGCGGCTTGTTGATGCATTTGCAAAAAGGCTGCAAATTCAAGAAAAAATGACCGCAGAAATTGCAGAATCTCTGCAATCGCATTTAACCCCAAGAGGAGTGGCAATCAGGGTTAATGCAGAACATATGTGCATGTGTTCAAGAGGGGTCAAGCGCGAAGATTCTATCCTGTCATCTATGCATTTTACCGGCGAATATAAGAAAGATTCAAAGCGCCAAGAATTTATATCTCTTCTTAAATAGTCCTAAGCTTTAATATTATTGCAAACAAAATAGCTATCGATCTTTTTTATCTCGGCATATTTTGCATTATATGCATAATTCTTGAATCCTGCATTAGTTCAATAAAACTCTTACCATTAACTTTAAAATCATGATTTTTACCATTATATTCAATGTTACTTTTGAATATATCTGTTTTTGAAAGATTATCTTTATGATGCAATGCTTGAAATACTTCGAAACCACCATGATGCAGCAAATATAAATATTTATAAAAATCATCATTTGGGTGCAAAACTTCATTATACAAATTAGTTAAGCTCACCATTAATTTCATAGGAGTGTCAACAGTAACCTCACCAGAACATAACATATTTTTACTATTACATTTTCCATTAATGCTGCTAGATAAATTATTTATAACTAAGCTTGAGCCACCCGTAATATCACCACTATCTGCATCATAAGATACTTTAATTTCAGCTCCAAATTCACCAGTGTCTATCATATAGCTGGTTAATTTTTTATAATCAATATTCAGCCAAAAACCTGCAAACATTATATTATTTGCAATGATTTTTGCATATTTTTTCTGCTCTTCTTTGCTGAAATTTGGTTTATAATTTGCTTTAAATTCAAAATCAACTTTTTTATCATTCAGATTCAAATACAATAAATTGTTACTTTTTAACTTTTCATTATCTATTGAATATTTAAACTTCACCAACGTACCAGATTTTGATAGTTCTGAATATGCGCCAAGCGCCCCAAACATTCCACCCATTGCGTGCTGCGTAGCATTTTTAATCGACTGCTCATTAAAACCAAGCTCAATTTCTACCGCTAAATCGGTTGGAACTGAATAGATAGAGTTTCTAAATTCATGATATTGCTTCATATCTTGCATTTGTTTTTCTAGAATAGGATCTAGTTTTGCAATATTTTTTTCTATGCTAACAAAATACTCTGGATCTATAGAAATTTTATTATTTGTAGCATTAATTTTAATGTTATATTTCCCAGACTCAAACGAGCTTGATAAATCCATATCCGAATATTCTGTATGAATTATCTGCATATCATTTGAAGAGAAATAATATGTTGATTCACCCTGTTTTATATTTAGTGAAGCATTTTTGAAATCTTTTTCTATCAAATTTTTATTAATGGTGATAGTTAAATCTGGGTTTTTTAAATAAATTTCGGATTTACCAGCCCCATGCTTCATAACCTCACCTGTTGTGATTATACGCACATCAGTTCCAAAAAAATCTGATGTAATATACGCCTTATCCAGTTGTATTTTAGCCAGTTCATTTAAAGTATCATATGTTTTTTTATCCTGCAAAAGTAACTTTCCTGGCGTTACCTTAATTCCTTTCAAAATAATTTTTTTACTAAGCTTAGAGTATTTTACACTTTCAAATTCAACTTTAACAAAAGCATCATTATTTTTAGATACGGAAATTATATTTTTTTCTATATAATCATTAAATTGAGATACAGAATATAGGTAATAACCAACCGCTATAATTAATAAAAATACGATTAAAGATAAGATTTTTTTCATAGAGTTTCCTTAATATTTTACTTATGTTTTATATTTTAATTATAGCACAAATAATAAACACATCACAGATTAATTATCTGCATATATAATTATACAAGAGTAGCGCGTCTTAAATGTCACTATTTTTTTAAAAGCTCGTCTACTTTTTGTATATTTTCAAATGCATAATCATGATAAAATTTAATCTCAGGTGAATATTTTAAATTCACCTGCCTGGTTACAAATTGACGTATAGTAAATTTCGATTCATCAATAGCATCCATAATTTCATCTGGACTTAGACTTGTATTAAATGGCAAAAAAAAGCAATTTGCAACTTTAAGATCAGCGCTAACATTAACTTTCGTGATGGTTATAGGTGAATTATGCAGCCGTAAATCAAGCTTACTACTTCCTTTGCCAAAACATGCTATCAGGCTATTATTAATAGCCTGCGAAACCTGCTTTTGACGCTGGGATTGAGTTTGCTCTCTTGTTTTTAGCTTATAATTTCTTTTGTTCTTCGACAACTTTAAACACCTCTACATTATCACCAATTTTAATATCTTCGTATCTTTCAAAAGCTATACCGCATTCATAGCCCTCTCTTACCTCTTTTACATCCTCTTTGAAGCGTTTTAGAGTTTTTAAGCTTCCTTCATGAATAACAATATTATCACGCAGCAAGCGAACCCCAGCACCGCGCATAATTGTACCTTTGGTTACATAGCTACCGGCTATTTTACCAACTTTAGTAATATTAAACACTTCCCTAATTTCTACAGAACCAATATATTCTTCGCGTATTATAGGAGAAAGCATGCCACTCATGATTGCTTTGATGTCGTCTATTAAATTATAAATTATTGAATAATATCTTACATCAACTTTAGTATTACTTGCCTGAGTAGCTGCATTATTGTTAGACCGAACATTAAAGCCAATTACTATCGCGCCCGATGCATTAGCTAGGGATATATCAGATTCTGATATAGCGCCAACGCCGCTATGCAAAACTCTTACTTTCACTTCGTCACTTTTAATTTTTTCTAGACTTGAAATAATCGCTTCAATAGAACCTTGAACGTCACCTTTCACTATAATTGGCAGCTCTTTTACTTTACCATTTCCTGATGCCTTAAGAAGCAAATCCTCTAAGCTAGTTTTTGATGCAGTAACTTGTGAATCACGCTGTTTTTTTATTCGGTAATCTATAATATCACGTGCTTGCTTTTCTGACTCTACAACATTAATAACATCTCCAGCCATTGGCGCATTTGCAAGACCATAAATTTCTACAGCTACTGAAGGGCCGGCTTCTTGAATCGACCTACCTTTATCATTACACATACGCTTAATACGTCCATGAGTTGTACCTGCCATTATTATGTCACCTTTAAGAAGCGTTCCTGTTTGGACTATAATAGTTGTAATAACCCCTTTACTGCTATCTACTCTAGACTCTATAACCACACCTTTAGCAACAGCTTTTGGATTTGCTTTAAGCTCCTGCATTTCTGCAATAAGTAAAATAGATTCTTCCAGTTTATCTAAGTTTGTTCTTTGTTTTGCAGAAACTCCAACAGTTATAACATCGCCACCTAAATCTTCTGGTACTAACTCGTAACTTAATAATTCATTCTTAACTTTTTCGATATCAGCACCAGGCTTATCAATTTTGTTAATAGCAACAATAATTGGTACATCAGCAGCCTTAGCATGGCTGATTGCTTCTATTGTTTGAGCTTTAATACCATCATCTGCTGCAACTACTAGCACTACAATATCAGTGGCTTTAGCGCCTCTGGTTCTCATTTCTGTGAAAGCTTCGTGCCCTGGCGTATCTATAAAAGTTATCATTCTATCATCTGACATTGTAACGCTATATGCCCCAATATGCTGAGTAATTCCGCCTGCTTCATCTGCGGCTACGTCAGTAGATTTAAGCGCATCAAGTAATGATGTTTTACCATGATCAACATGACCCATCACTGTTACAATTGGCGCTCTTGCTACCGCATGTTCTGGATTATCATTTTTGTCAATCAATACGTTTTCAATATCTGAATCTTTCACGCGCTTAACGCTGTGACCGAAGCCCTCTATAATTAATTCTGCAGTGTCTGCGTCAATTGACTGATTTGAAGTTGCCATGACCCCAAGTTTCATTAATTCTCTGGTCACGTCAGCTGCTCTTTCTGTCATTCTTGATGCTAGCTCTGCAACTGTTATAACTTCTGGCAGTGTCACTTCACGATAAACTTTTTCTACCTTAACTGGTGCTTCGTTTTTTCTCCTTTCTTTTGCTCTAGCTCTTTTTAAAGATGCCAAAGATCTAGTACGCTCCCTAATATTTCCAGAATCATCCATCATATTAAAAATATCTGCCTTTTTCATCTTTTTAGGCTCTGATGTTTTTGGTTTTACTGCTGCCTCTTTTTCTTCAGAAGGTTTTTTATCAGAAGGTTTTTTTTCTGCACCAATTTTAGGCTTTGATTCTTTTTTGTAAACTACAGCTTGGCCAATTTCAGATCTTTTAGATTTTGCTTTTGCATCATCTGGCTTATTTTGCTTTGATTCTGATTCGACTTTTGACTTAGTATCCTGTGAATTATCTTTAAGTTTGGCCGGCGATGAAGACTCTTCTAACTGCTCTTTTGCGCTTTGACGAGCTTCTTCTGTAACTTTTTGAAGCCTTTTTTCTTCTTCAATTTCTTTTATTTTATTTATTTTGTCCTGATTCAATTCAGCGAGTTTACTGAGCGTACTAACAGAGCTTTGTTTTGCATTACTTTCTTGAGCTTTTTTCAAGAGCTCCATTCTTTCATCGTCTCCTGTAGTACTACGCGCAGAAGTTAGTCCCGACCTGTTTAACTTCAAACTTCCCGAAGATGCCCTGCCCTGCTTAACCTCTACAACAACTGAGTTCCCAGTTGATTTTGTAATTTTTTTTCCAAAAGAAGGTCTGTTTCCTAAACTAAGTTTAGAACCACCTAGAGTAAGTTTTTTTACTTTTTTTGTTTCTTCTTTTTTATCCGTCATATTTTTTATTAAATTATGTTTTTTTAATTACAAATCAACTTTTCAAGAGCGCCTAAAGCTTATCATCTCTATGAATTAAGCTGATTTTTCTTTAGCAAACTCAATTAAAGCTTCTACATTTTCTTGCGGCATTACGCTACCTGGAACAATATCACCAAATTCGGAAATAGTAACCTCAGTTAAATCTTCTAGAGTTTTGATGCCGTACTCTGCCAGTTTCAAAATGTACTCAGCAGGTAAATCTAAAGAATCCAAAAGCTCTTGCTCAACACCCAATTTTTCTAAATCTTCGATAATTACAGCATTTTGATTTTCCAAGAACTCAACAGAGCGCTCTTTAAGCTCAGTTACTAATTCTTCGCTAAAACCTTCTATTGCAAGCAGCGACTCTTCTTCTGCATATGCAATTTGTTCAATAGAATTATACCCTTCGGAAGAAAGTAATTGAGCTATAACCTCTTCTACTTCTAGCTCTTTCATGAACAGCTCAGTATTATTTGTAAATTCTTCGTTTCTTCTAGTCGACTCTTGCTCTTCAGTCATTATATCTATACGCCATCCTGTTACCTTAGAAGCAAGACGAACATTCTGACCACGCCTGCCAATAGCAAGACTTAAATTTTCTTCATCAACAATAGTTTCTACCCTATTATTTTCTTCATCGAATACAATTTTAGTGATTTCAGCTGGAGTCATTGCATTAATTACAAATTGAGCAACATTTTTATCCCATTTAATG
The DNA here is from genome assembly GCA_020628955.1 of Alphaproteobacteria bacterium. Lineage (GTDB taxonomy): Bacteria > Pseudomonadota > Alphaproteobacteria > Rickettsiales > Rickettsiaceae > Megaera_A. Next base: position 26,528 of record JAHDEH010000006.1, on the reverse strand, counting down.
ACATCTATTTTTTCACCAGAAAGTTCATTAGTGATTGATTTTACTCTAGACCCTCTAACGCCTACACATGAACCAACAGGATCAATAGAAATATCTCCTGCAAATACGGCAACCTTCGCTTTAGAGCCAGGTTCGCGTGCTATTGCTTTTACTTCTATAACATTATCATAAATTTCAGGCACTTCAATTTCCAGCAATTTTCTTAAGAATAAGTCATCAGTACGAGATAGAAATATCTGAGGCCCCTTGAATTCACGGCGCACATCTTGAACATAAGCTTTCACAGAATCGCCCACTTGATACATCTCGCCTCTAATTTGTTGATTTTTACGCATAACTGCTTCTGCTGTTCTACCAATATCAACGATAAGATTCCCATACTCAATTCTTTTTACAGTTCCAGTTAAGATCTCTCCTTTCCTGTCTTTAAAATCTTCATATTGGCGTTCTCTTTCAACTTCACCAACTTTTTGAACAATAACCTGCTTTGCTGTTTGAGCAGCCACTCTGCCAAGGTCAATCGGAGGAAGGGGTTCAAGAACTTCTTCACCCAATTTTATATCTGCATTACTAATCATGGCCTCATCAAGAGATATTTCTTTAAAATAATCCTCTACCTCTTCTGCAACCACTCTTACTCTATTAAGGCTTATCTTACCATTATTAGGATCTATATTTGCTCTAATATTTTGCTCTAGACCATATTTTTTTCTGGCTGCAATTTCAATTGCACTTTGCATTGCATCTAGTAAATTTGCTTTTGGAACACCACGTTCTCTTGCAACTGCATCTACTATTTGCAGGATTTCTGCTTTATGAATATTTTCCATAATTTACTCTCTTATTTTTTATTTCCTTTCAATAATTCTCTAAATAATTTATCTGTCATGATAAGCTTTGCATTTTTTATAGCATCAAAATCAAATTTTAGCACTATGTTTTTTGATTGAAGCATAATTTTTTCTTCTTCAACGCCAAGTAAAGTCCCTTTAAAATTAATGTTGCCATTAAAAGCTTCATGCAAACGTATCTTTGCATCCCTGCCTTTAAAACGCTCATAATCAGCAAGCTTCACAAGAGGTCTTTCAACTCCAGCAGATGAAACTTCAAGAAAATATTTGCCTTTAATAATATCTTCTACGTCTAATATTGCTGAAATATTTCTACTAATTTTTTGGCAATCACCAACTTGAATCATACTGCCATCTTTTGACTCAATTAATATCTCGACTATTCTATTGTCAATGCTGCCATTAACATTAATTTTCACCAAATCAAAGCCAAAATCATTAATCAGATCTTCTATTAATTCTGCTATTTTCTTTTCCATTACTTTTTTAATCAAGCTATAGTTTGTATAAATTTATAATCTTAATAAAAAAAGGCAGGCCGCAAGCAGCCCACCTTTGAAATTTTTCAAGATGTAATTAAAGCATAATAACAGACATCTTGCCTAATTGCAAGCATATAAAACAGCCTTCAAACTAAAAATTCACTCTCAGCTTAACAAAGCCAGTATGAGATTTAGATTTTTTCTGCATACCATGCTCATAGCCAGTGCTAATTTCTATATTATTCCTGACCGCAGTAATAGAAGTTCCAAGCTTAACTAAATAATCGGACATATCAGATTTTATCCTAAAATTCTTCATATTTTTATGATCAGAAATATTAATCCCTTTACCCTTTCTAGATAACGCCTTGGTGTAGGATACATACATTTCAGGAATATATGTTGTGGAAACGGCTTTATTACCCTGGCCATGCTTCACATTTATAACCTTTTTCAAGGACGCGCCTTGCGTAAGCGCAAAATTACTGATTGTAGCTTTACTTATATTTAAATCTGCAGCTTTTGCTTTATTCGTTTTAATTTGCGTATAAGATAGGCCAATAGAAGGAGTTAAAAATACATTATTACCAAGGTGAATGCCATATAACGCCCTTGCATTTGCAGATAGGATATTCGACTTTGCCTTTATACCCCCGGCTCTTATTTTTGCAACCCCATAGCTGGCGCTAGCCAACAAATTCAAATTATTTGTAATTTTCTTGGAGCCATACAGGCTAAGCATATTACTTTTAACCGAAGATTTTTTATTCCCTAGCTTAGAGAGGCTATTGCCATGACTAAATGCCATGCCTAATGTTACATCTTCATTAAAAGTAGTATCTAGCCCAAATACCGCACCATTATAGTTAGTTTTCATTTTCCCAGATGCAGTTTTTGTATTCTCTACTCCAAATACACCCTTAACCCATGCGCCATATGAAACAGAAAAATCATCACCTGCCGCAGGAGCTGCTGTTAGTTCATCAATGCGCTGATAGAATAATTCATTGTTTTTGAAAACTGCATTTTCTAGGCCCTTCAAGCTATCACCATATACAGCACCAGCATTTTTAACATTAAGCTTTACCAACTCATCAGCTATGATTACTGATTTATGAGGTGATGACACAGAAACAACGCTCGGTTCAGTTGATTTAGCCACTAATACCGGCGCTGGAGCTTCCACTGCAATGTCTGATTTTGCTGCTGCCGACGTTGAAATTTCGGCTTCAGCTTCTTCGACTACTTCTTTTTCAACTTGCGCCACCTCCTTTTCTTTGTCTGACTCCGAAGAAACAACAGTAATTTGTGCCTCTGAATTAGATACACTCTCTCTTGCCGCATCTGCTTTTGTTTCTTTCTCTGTTTTTGTCTCCTTATTGACTTCTGTTGTCAAAACAGTAGTTTCTATTTCTGTAGAATCTTCTGAAGCTGAAGTAGTTGTAGAAGAAATATTCTCTGCATTATCAACCTTGTTTAAGTCTACACCTTTCTTTATTTCAGCAAAAACATCATTCATCCCATTTTTACGAGCATTAACTAGCTGCTCTTGTCCAGAATCAACGTGATTTTCTAGCTTCTCTTCTGAAGGTGCATTTTCAATTTCAGGATAACTATTTGTATTATCATCCGCAGGCTGACTCCTTCTGACCTGCTTTACTTTTTTCTTAGGCGAAGACAGTAATGCCATGGCCGGACCTGTTGCAGGTGAAAAAGCGCCGTGATTAGTTCTGTTTGCTGACCCAACCTTACCTTCCATCAAACTCTCCAGATTTTCTACAATTTCTGAGTCTGCAGATTCTACAGCAGAAGCATCATCTAACTGGCTACTCTCATCAGTTTTTTTGGTTTGCTGCGAGGAAGCAGATGAATCAGAACTATTTGCTGTATCCGTAGATGCATCATTTACCGCAGATGCAATGCCAAAAGAAATCGGTGTACTAGATGCAGCTGATGATGAATTTTTATAAGTAGCCGCCCTTTCTGGAGTTGATACATAAGTTGCTTCTTCTACTTTAATGCCAGCCGCCTCTAACGCAGCTATATCTGCTGCACTAGCTGATGTTGGCTTTGCCGCCCTTTCTGGAGTTGATACATAAGTTGCTTCTTCTACTTTAATGCCAGCCGCCTCTAACGCAGCTATATCTTCTGCAGAAACTGATGTTGGTTTTGACGCCCTTTGCGGAGTTGATACATCAGTTGCTTCTTCTATAGTATAGCCTGCTGCCTTTACGAGCTCCTCTGCATCAACTGATGCAATTGAATCATTCAAAACATTATTTTCTGAAATAGAATCGTCCGAACTGAGATTTTCTAAAACATGCTCAGCAGCAATTGGAGTAGTCGGCACTGACATTGATGCTGCACTGCTTGCTTTCTCACCCGGCATTGGCGGGGGAGTCGGAGCTCCATTTGTTACTATTGACGCGTCTACAAGCGTTGATATAGGAGTTAACGCTTCAGAATCATTAACAGAATCATCTAATTGCAAATTAGCTCTTTTGAGTAAAAGATTTCTTACATCCTCCGAAGCTACATAGTTGCCTTTAGATGGAGATGTGCTAGGTTTTATAGATTTTTTATCCATTCCATGTTTGCCACTCTCTGCAAGCCTAGCTGCCAATATAGCAGCCATCCCCTTTAATTTCTTAGGCTTAGAGGAAGAAGGTTGCTGCACAGTAACAGTTAGTGATTTTTCTATTTCTTCTAATTTTTCTTCAGCAGCCACTAAAGACGAATATGCTTCAGCAGCTTTTTTTGTTAACATTTTTACTTTAGCGTTTTTGTCTCCAGCAACATAGTTGTCATTGCCAAACATTTGATTCAGCTTAGGTAGCCCAAATTGGCTATAAAACTCTTTTAATTTACCTTCAACTGCCTCATTAGTATCTGCCCCTTTCAAGCTCTCAATATTAAATCCATTTAATATTTTCCCACCAAGCTTCTCTCCAAATGCTATTTTTTCAAAATTATATTTAAGAGAAATTATTTTGTCCTCCGCCTTTTGCAAAGGAGTCTTAGTTTTTGCAGGTTTAAAATTTTGTCTAGGCGCAGTATATGGAACAACAGCTTTTTGACTATTACTGGTATTACCATCCCAATTTTGGTTAAACTGCACATGCGCTCCAGAAGAACTATTTTTTGAGCTTGCAGGTGCTTGGTTTTCATTCATGTGTGATAGTAATGTAGAAAACAAATTAATATTATTATTCACTTCCTGTTGCCTTGCATTTTCTTGTTTTAGTTCAGATGTTGTTCTCTCTATTTCTTTCAGCTCTTTCACCCTTTCTTCAGTTGATTTCAGATCTTCTAAATCAAAATTTCTAATCTGATCTAAAGTGATTTTAAAAGGAATAGGCGTGATCTTTTTAACGTCTTCAGGTTTTGTTTTATTGTACTCTGATGCAAACCTATTAAACTTAGAAACCATTTTATTTGTCCTAGCTTCTTCTTTACGCGCATTTTTTGCTAAAGAATATGCCTCAAAATTTATTTTTTCTACCTTACGATTTCCAATTCGGGTATTGCTTCCTAATTTTACTCTCCTCGCCTCTAGTGCTTTCCTTTTAGCTGATCTCTTTTCTTCCTGCGTTAGTTTACTTAAACTTTTTCTGCTATCGTGACTTACCTGCTCTACAATTGCTGAATCAATATTTTCTTGCTTTAGTTGTTGAATAAATTGAGCATTTTCATTTGCTGCTTTTCTTCTTTTATCTAATTTTGCTCTTCTTTCAGCTCTTTTCTTTATCGCTTCTGCTTCAGCGACTACCTTTTCTTTTTCAATAATTTCTTTTTTGCCTAATGAGCTTTCGCTTACAAATAACTGCCCTTTATTAGATAAAATTTGACTATTAGAGCTTTTATTTTCTGCATTACCAGGTTTTAAAAATACCATTTGATTTTTAATATCTTTATTTTTAGCTTCTAACGTTTCTGCTTCTAGCCTTGTTTCAACTAGTCTAATATTATTTCGCTGACTTTCTTTATCTACTTTCTTTTGTCTTGCTGCTATCTCTGCTCTTCTTGCAGCAAGTCTTTTTTTTCTTTCTTCTCTATCATTTTTTTTAGTTAAAACGTTTTTTTCTTCATTCTCTTTATTAATTTTATTAACTCTGACTGCATAAGCCGAGTTAGGAGTAAGTGCAATAGAGCATGAAACTAATATAGTTGATATTTTGTATAATTTAAGTTTACTAATCCTAAAAAACATAATAATTATTCTCCATATATATTATTGAACTCAGACCCTTCTCCTGCAATCTGAGAATCGTCTGGATCTCCAGACAACTCTTCAGGCTGCAACTCAGCAAAATTTAAACTATTATCTTCTACCTTTTTACTCATATCATCCTCTTGCTGAGTGATGTTTTTCAGGTTAAAACCTTTTTTTTCAATACATTTTCGAGCAAATAATTCCAGAGAAAAACTTTCGTTTCCATTAAAAAGAAGCTCTAACTTATTTGAGTCTTCCAGATGTTCATACATTATCTCTAAAATATCTTGTTTGTATAGCCCAGATTTTAACAATTTCCCAAATACCTCAAATTTATAATCTGCATAATTTACCTTAGAATTAGCATATAACACTTCTTGTGTTAGTTTGTTTTGAATGGCACTTTTTTCATTCTTTGTTAAGGTAAGCTCAGACTCTAACTCCTGAATCGTAACTTCATGCTCTTCTTTGTCCAGCTCTAAATCTTCCAATTGCTCAACAAGTTCGCGAACAGTTTCCTGCGCTTCTTCTTTTTTCTTTCTTTCTGTCTTTAATTCTTCTTCTAACTGCTGAATTTGACTTTTTTCAAAAATTTTATCAACAATTGAACTACCTGCATTCTGATTAGCGTTTCTTTGTTCTAGTGGTTTTAATTTTGACATAGCTGTAAATATAAACTCATTTTAATTAAATTATACTATAATTGTTTGATTTTCATCAATACTTCACATAATAAAGTAAATTTTATTTAACTGTCAACAGGGTCTATAAAATTTATGAATATTTAATATCTATGATTGAGTAATAGCTTTTATTTTCTAGCTAGGATCTACATAATATTAAAAATATATTGATATTCTTTAATAACCTGGCTTTATGGACATATCATAAATAAATTCTTACTCTCGAGACTAATATATAAAAAAGCACTCGAATTATTTTTCAATAACTCGAGTGCTACTTAAATTTATATTATTATACACGGGTAGCTCAAAAATATAATTAATTGAGAAAACGCAAAAAAGTAGAGACTAGATACTTAAAATATCTTTCTCTTTTGATTTTGCTTTTTCGTCTATCTTTTTAATATAAGAATCTGTTAATTTCTGGACTTCTTCTGACTGCGCGTGATGATCGTCTTTTGAAATCTCTTTATCATTTTCCATTTTTTTCAAAGTGTCCATGCCATCCCTACGGATATTGCGCATAGCAATTTTACTAGTTTCTCCATATTTATATGCAATTTTCACCAGCTCTTTTCTGCGTTCTTCACTGATTGGCGGCAGGTGCATGCGTATAACTTGCCCATCAGAACTTGGATTTAGGCCTAAATTCGCATCAGCTATACCTTTTTCTACAGTTTTTACCATTTCCTTATCCCACACCTGCACGCTAATAGTCTTAGCATCTGGTGTTGAAACAGTTCCAACTTGCGAAATAGGCATTTTGCTGCCATACATCTCAATTACAACAGGGTCCAGTAAATTTACAGATGCCCTTCCAGTACGAAGGCCGGACAGCTCTTTTTCTAGCACAGCCATTGCTTTATCCATTTTTTCTGTAAGTGTATTTTTTAATTCTTGATTCATATTATTTTCCTTTTATTAATGTATAGTTTCCTTGATTTTTAATTGCTTTTGCAAAATTACCAGGCTCTTTTATGGAGAAAACTTTTATAGGCAATTCGTTTTCTCTAGCCACTGCAATCGCTGCCATATCCATAACTTTCAAATTATCCTTAAGCACTTCAGTGTATGTTACTTCTTCATACTTCATTGCATTCTTGTTTATTTTGGGATCGCTATCATAAACACCGTCAACATTAGTGCCTTTGAACAAAATATCACATTTAAGCTCAACAGCTCTTAAGACCGCAGCGCTATCTGTTGTGAAGTATGGATTACCAATTCCAGCAGCGAATATAACAACTCTGCCTTTTTCCATATGTCTTTTGGCTCTTCTTCGGATAAATGGCTCGCATATACTTGTCATTGGAATTGCAGACTGAACCCTTGAATGCACCCCTTGCTTTTCTATTGCGCTTTGCAGAGCAAGTGCATTTATAACTGTTGCAAGCATGCCCATATAGTCTGCAGATGCGCGCTCTATTCCAAGAATGGACGCATCAGCTCCGCGGTAAATATTACCTCCGCCAACTGTAATACAAACTTCCAGACCAAGATTACAAACCTCTTTGATGTCTGCAGCTATTGCCTGCAAAGTTTCTACATCATGACCATATCCTTTATTACCCATCAAAGCCTCGCCTGAAACTTTAAGCAATACTCGTTTGATTTCTTTATCTGACATTAAATACTAAACCTCTATTTTTTCTGTGATTATGCTATCATCAGATATAATTTTGTCAAGAATTTTATTTCTAATTAAACGAATTATATAAGCATAAACAAAAGAAATATTTTTGTTTTTTTAGATGTTTTTTTTATGATAATTGGCGTTTTTGTTATCACGAGGAGTCCAAGTAGGAAGAAGACGTGGTGATCTTTTTAGGGTAGAGTTTTTCTCACAAGACTGCTTCGATTGCGCTCGCAATGACAAAACTCGTCACCACATTAAAACAAAATACAAAGCAGCGCATAGCTGCCTTGCATTCAATTTATTAATTTTTTACTTCTTGTCTGAACCGTCAAGCACAGCGCCAAGAATATCACCGATACTAGCACCACTATCAGTAGAGCCATATTCTTTAATCGCTTTTTCGCGCTGCTCTATTTCCAGTGATTTGATAGATAATGCAAGTTTTCTACTTGATTTATCTATAGCTACTATTTTTGCATCAACCCTGTCGCCTTCTGCAAACCTATCTGGTTTTTGCTCAGAACGCTCAGCTGATAAATCCATTTTTTTGATAAAGCCATTAGCTTTATCATCTACATTAACTTCAATACCATCGTTATTTGAAGAAACAACAACACAAGTCACCACCTGCCCCTTCTTGAAAGATTCAACAGAACCTTCATATGGATCTTCTGATAATTGTTTAATTCCAAGGCCAACTCTTTCTTTGTCAAGATCAATGTTTAAAACCATGCATTCTACTTCTTGATCTTTTTTATAGTTAGAAAGCAATTGAACTCCATTTCCTTCCCATGAAAGATCTGACTCATGAATCATTCCGTCTGTATTTTCGCTAAGAGCAATGAACATACCAAAATCTGTTATGTTACGAATTGGTGCTTTAATAACACTACCAACTGGATTTTCTTTTGCAAATGCAGCAAGCGGATTATCTTGACATTGTTTGATACTCAAAGAAATTCTATTCTTTTCGTTGTCAATATCCAGAATAATAAATTCAATCTCTTGACCGATATTTAGTAATTTCTTAGGATTTTGATTTGTTTTGCCCCAAGCAATTTCAGATGAATGAACAAGACCTTCAATCCCGTCTTTCAGCTCAATAAATACACCATATTCTGCAATATTAGTAATCTTACCAGACATAACGCTGCCAACCGGGAATTCATCAGAAATATTATCCCAAGGGTTAGCTTCAAGCTGCTTCATTCCAAGAGAAATTCTCTTTGTATCTTCGTTAAATTTAATAACCATAACTTTAATATCTTGCCCAAAAGTAAGCACCTCTGATGGGTGATTGATTCTGCTCCAAGAAATATCTGTAACATGAAGAAGCCCATCAATGCTTCCAAGATCAACAAACGCACCGTAATCTGTAATATTTTTAACAACACCGTCAAGAACGTCGCCTTCTTTAATTTTTGCAAGCATTTCTTCTCTAGCCTCAGAACGAGACTCTTCCAGAATTGCTTTTCTAGATACAACAATATTACCCATTTTTTTATCCATTTTTAGGATCTGGAAAGGCTGAGGTATGTCCATTATACTTGTTGGATCTTTGATAGGACGAACATCTGCTTGACTACCTGGCAAGAAAGCAACAACTCCGCCAATGTTAACAGTGAAGCCACCTTTAACTCTACCGAATATTGTACCAGTAATATTTTCGCCATCTTCGTGTATTTTCTCAAGTTTAACCCAAGACTCTTCTCTTATAGCTTTTTCGCGGCTTAATACTGTCCCTCTTCTTCCTTCAACTCTTTCAACGTATACATCAACAATATCACCAACTTTTGGCAATTCTTGATCGGCTACAATTTGAAATTCAGAAACAGCTATTCTTCCTTCATTTTTAAGCCCTACATCAACAATAATAACATCTGAGTTTGCATCAACAACCTGGCCTTTAACAACCGAACCTTCGGATACGTGATTAGTTTGAACCTCTTCCAGCATTGCTGCGAAGTTTTCTTCAGAAGGTGCAATATCTGCAAGTTGTGGGATAAATCTTTTTTTTGTATTCATAAGTAATTTTCAATAATAACTAAACAATGCCAATTTAGTTGTTCTAATAAAATTAATAAATAAGAATTATTTGGCATTAAAAATAATTCTAGGTAACTTCTAGCTTCAAGATGATTCAATAATAATCGACTCTATCTTTGACAGGACTTCCTCTGCGGCTAAATGGCTAGTGTCTATTACAAAAGCATCATCTGCAGCTACAAGTGGCGCGGTACTTCTACTAATATCCTTCAAGTCTCTTTCTTTCAGCATTCTCAAAACTTCTGGCATCATACACTCTTTTCCTTCCAAGTGCAACTGTTTATATCTTCTTTCCGCTCTTATTTCTACATCTGCCGTGATAAATAATTTCAAATCTGAATTTGGAGCAATTACCGTGCCTATATCCCTTCCTTCCATAATGACTCTTTTTTCAGTTTTTATTATGTTTTTGAGGTAAGAGCTCAGAGCATCTCTGACTTCAGAGATAGCTGAAATTTCTGAAGCAATAACAGCTATTTGCTCTAGATTAAGATCTTTTCCTTGCACTCTTGACATAATATCTGAATTTTTTACAACATTCAAAACTTCACTATGATTTTTTATATTTATTTCATCTTCTGTACATACACAAGCAAGGCCTCTGTATACAATACCTGATTCAAAATATTTTAAATTATATTTTTGCGCCAGCATTCTTCCAATTAAGCCCTTTCCAGCCCCTGCGGGACCATCTAGAGCCACTACAAAACTCGCTTCTTTATCATTAACTTTTTTATTTAGATTCATTTTTTTTAAAATTAAGCTTGAATTATATTCAAAATACATGTAAAAAGATCATTGTCAAACCTATGTTTGATTTTATAATTTTATTTTTTTGTTTGGGCGGTTAGCTCAGTTGGTTAGAGCGCTACGTTGACATCGTAGAGGTCGGAAGTTCGAATCTTCTACCGCCCACCATTTTTAAGACAGTTTAAGAATTTTTATGTATATCCAGACAGAAGAAACACCAAATCCAGAAGCTTTGAAATTCCTTCCAGATCATGAAGTAAGCCCAGAAGGACCTATTTTCTACAACAATCCATCAGAAGCTGCTGGTAGCAGCGAGCTTGCACAGAAGCTTTTTCAGGTAACCGGAGTTGAAGCTGTTTTTTTTGGCAGTAATTTCATTACTGTGACTAAAACAAGCCAAACTGATTGGTCTATCATCAAACCTGAAATTTTGATGACTATAATGGACCATTTAGTTGCGGGCTTGCCTATACTAAGCGATGCTAATAGCGAAGCAGGGAAAAAAGTAGACACTATTAACACTGAAAATTTAAGCGATATTGAAAAACAAATAGTTGAAATTATCGATACGAGGGTAAGGCCATCCGTTGCAATGGATGGTGGTGACATAGTATATAAAGGCTTCAAGGAAGGTATTGTATATCTAGAGCTACGCGGCGCGTGCTCTGGATGCCCAAGCTCTAGCATCACTTTAAAAAGCGGCATAGAATCAATGCTACAACATTTCATTCCAGAAGTTAAAGCCGTTGAAGCTAGCCAGTAAAAGCTAGCAAAACTTATCTTACAAATCCTTTAAAAACGAATTACTATCTTCTGCAATTTTTTGCTTTTTTTCCTCGGGCATTTTGTCATAAGTTCTGTACATCATACCTATTCTATGATTTTTTTGCAATTTGTCACGATTACGGACTAAAAAGTCCCAATATAGATAATTAAACGGACAGGCTTTTTTGCCTGTTTTTTCTGCTACTTTATACTCACAATTTCTGCAATAATCAGACATTTTATTTATGTATGAGCCCCCAGCTGCATAAGGTTTACTTGCCAAATATCCACCATCTGCAAACAGAACCATGCCAGAAACATTAGGAAGCTCAACCCACTCAAAAGCATCTGCATATACTATCCAGAACCACTCATTAACTTGCTTTGGCTCGATTGCTGCAAGCAAAGCAAAGTTACCAAGAACCATGAGTCGCTGTATATGATGCGCGTAGGCATGCTCAGATGTTTGCTTGACGCACTGCTTTATGCAATTCATTTTAGTATCTGCGCTCCAGTAAAATTCAGGTAAATTTCTTGTAGCGCCAAAATAATTCTCCTCCGTGTAGCCAGGCATTTTTGCCCAGTAAATTGCACGAATATATTCGCGCCAACCAAGAATCTGACGAATAAAACCTTCAACCGCATTAAGCGGAGCAGCATTATCTCTATATGCTTTTTCTGCCGTAGTAATACACTCTTTGGCAGTAAGCAATCCACAATTTAAATAAAAACTGATATGCGAATGATACATCCATGGCTCGCCTTGCACCATTGCATCTTGAAAATCACCAAAATAAGGTAGTCTTTGTTTAATAAAAAGCTCTAGGGATTTCAAAGCACCTTCCCTGGTAACTGCAAAATTAAAACCTTTACCGCTGCCAAAATGAGAGCTAAACAATTTATCAACTATTTCTATAACTTCTTCTGTTATTACATCATTTTTTTGTGAATAGGTTTTTGGGATGTCCAGCTTACCCTTGGGGAATTTTCTATTTTCTGAATCATAATTCCACTTTCCACCGATTGGCTTATCTTTATCCATCAGAATGGAATATTTTTTACGCATTATTCTATAAAAGAACTCCATACGTAATTGTTTTTGTTCAGATGCCCAAATTTTAAATTTTTCAATATTGCATAGAAATCTATCATCATCCAGGATCTGCAGTGGCAAGTTAAACATTTGTTGCCAAGAATTCACCATCTCTAGCATATGATATTCGCTTGGATGCGTAACTATTATTTTGCTAATTTTATACTTCTTGACCGCTTTAGATATTTCATCATTAATAAGCTGCGAATTATCTTTATCTTCAATTTTAATATAATTAATTTTATACCCGATGCCCTTTAACTCTTCAGCAAAATGGCGCATTGCAGATAGTAATAAAATAATTTTTTTCTTATGATGCTTAACATGTGTAAATTCTTGCATGGTTTCGACAAAAAAGATCACATCTCCATCTTGATATCCTTGCAATGAAGCCAGACCGCGCGATAATTGATCACTAAAAACAACCCTAAGATTTTTGGTCATAAAATATATAATTTATAAAATATTAATTCACTAATTTGCTTATCGTCACCTAAGAATGAGCGCGCACGCGAAATGTGGCAATCTTGCGCAATGTCATTCCCGCGTAGGCGGGAATCCAGGGACCCACACAAAAAATTCGTTTCTAGCTTTTATGGACCCCCGATTTCTCGGGGGTGACATCGTAATTCGGGCTCCTGAGATCATCACATTTCTAGTGCAGGCTCGACCGCGCATGACAAACTCCGTCACCCAAGTAATAAAACAACCCAGATTCATTACATATTAATAGTGCGTTTATCCACAGCAAGCGCCGCCTCTTTGATAGCCTCGCTGAGTGTTGGATGCGCGTGACAAGTTCTTGCAATATCTTCAGCCGCTCCTCCAAACTCCATGTAAGCAGTAATTTCTGCAATCATATCTCCAGCACTGGCGCCAATTATGTGCCCCCCTAAAACTCTATCTGTTTTTGCACAAGCAAGAAGCTTCACAAAGCCTTCAGTGTCATTAACGCTTCGCGCGCGCGAGTTCGCTAAGAATGGAAACTTACCAACCTTGTACTCAACATTTGCGCTTTTAAGCTCTTCTTCACTAAATCCAACAGACGCAACTTCTGGGTGAGTGTAAACAACACCAGGGATCAAATTATAGTTTACGTGCCCCGCCTGATTGTTCATAATCTCTACTGCAGCTACCGCCTCTTCTTCGGCCTTATGTGCAAGCATTGCACCCTTTATCACATCACCCACTGCATAAATATTAGCATGCGCTGTTTGGAAATTATTATTAACTTCAATCTGACCACGTTCATTGACCTCAATACCAGCTTCCTTCAAGCCCAAACCATCCGTATTTGGCTTTCTGCCAACTGCAACTAGCAACGCATCGCATTTAATAGAAGATTCTTTGTTATCTGAAGTATTTGCAATAGTTACATCAATTTTTTCACCTTGTTTTTTTGCCTTTACCACTTTGGTATTCAGCATGAATTCTAGCCCCTGTTTTTCTAATATCTTATGGAATGTTTTGGTTACTTCTTTATCCATGGCAGGGACTATACTGCCAGCATATTCAACTACAGTAACTTTACTACCAAGCCTTCTCCATACAGAGCCGAGTTCAAGGCCAATATAGCCTCCGCCAATTACCACCAATTCTTTTGGAACTTTTGCAAATTCAAGAGCACCAGTTGAGGAAACTATTTGCTTCTCATCGACATCTACGCCCGGAATATCTATAGAGTTTGAACCTGTTGCAATCAGAATATTTTTGGCTTTTATTTTTATGCTATTCTTAGCATCTTGCTTGATTGCTACATGATTTTGGTCAATGATTTTACCAGCTCCTGTGAATTTTGTTATTTTATTTTTAGCAAATAACATCTCTATGCCTTTGCAAAGATCGCTTACTACCTGATCTTTTTTACCAACCATGGTCTTAAGGTCTAATTTTACATCAGCCTTGATACCAATTTCTGAAAAATGCTTTCTAGCATCTTCGTATTTTGCTGAAAAATTAAGTAAAGATTTTGAAGGAATACAACCAACATTGAGGCAAGTGCCTCCAAGTGTTTTATTTTTTTCAACACATGCGACCTTCATTCCAAGTTGCGCTGCTCTTATGGCTCCAGTATATCCAGCTGGGCCACCACCAATTACCACTAAATCAAATTCTTGCATATTATTTATCTTATATATTATATTTCACATATAAATAATATAACCTTAAACGAAAACTTCGCAACAATAAAATGCGATTTTATAGCAAGATGCTATGTTTATTTTTAGCAGCTATAAAACTTATTAAATTAATTTTATCAATAAAACTATTTTGAGCTTGTTTTTGTAAATTTTCGTACATTTGTTTATTAATCGAATAACCAGCTCTTTTAATCAGAGCATTAGATTCTCCGACTGACTTAATAAAGCGCATCATACCAAGCGCATTATCAAACTCTAGCTCAATTTTTTCATTATCTATAATAGACTCATTAAAGCCACATTTTTTAAATATTGCTGGCATATCTTCATACCTAATAAAAGGAGAAATATGGGCGGCATGCGGCAAATTTTGCTGCTCTTCCAGCTGCATGATTTCTGAACGTAAGTTTGCAAGAGAGCCTCCACCTGCAAAATTACCAATATACAAACCTTGCTTTGCTAATAAGTTATGAATTTTTTTTAACTTAAGACCTATGCCTAGCTCCCAGTGTAAATTATATACATCTATAATTAAATCAAAGCTATTTAATTCGGATTCATCAATTTCATCAATAGATTTAAACTTTATTTTTGCTCCTGGAAATTTCTTAGCTATATCAAACATTGACAAACATAGCTCTTCTTTATCTGAATTTATCAATATATTCTGAAAAGAATTTTTTAAAAAACTAAGACGATGAATAATATCTTGATATATAAATTGGTAAAAATCAGAGTTTTGTATAAAGCTCTTGGCTTTAGCTTTCCTTCTTTTTACCAAATTTATATCAAACATATTTATGCATTTAATAAATTAGTTAAGCTATTTTGCATATTTTTGAATAAATTTCTTATTGACTCATTTTCAATATCATTATTGTTAAGCTGGCTTATATGCTTATTCATAGATTTTAAATTTTTAGCAACACTAGCATGATATCTACACGATCTAGAAGGAGTTTTAGAATGATAATGCCCAATTGCAAAGCACCAATTTTTGGTTCTTTTATAATTATTACGCAACATTTTTGCCGCATATTCAATATTTTTTCTTGGCTTAAACGCCTCCTCTAAAGATTCAAATGCTTTTGGGTGATGCTTTAAATTAATTTGCATACATCCAACATCAATAGATTTAATACCTGCTTTTTGTTTTTTTCTAACAAATTCAATCGCTTCTTGCTTGCTGTCAAAATGATACCCTTTCCCTTGAACATTAACAGTCCACGGCCATGCAATACCCATTTTTTTTGCTTTTATATAGCGCCTTGTTTCTTGAAGGGAAATGGCATGAAGAGTGTTTTTTGGTATATTATATTTTTTTTCAAATGACGCAAATAATTCGGAGCATTTCTTAGATTCTTTGATTTTAGCATCTGCATCTACATTAGCTAGAATGCTTATTGGTGAATTTAAAATAAAAAATAAAGCTACTATTCCAAATATTCTCATACATTATCTCATATTAGTTAAAAAGTTTTAAATATTATAGCACAAAATAACCATTTATGCAAGGAACGAATTAAATTTGACATATTTACAATAAATTTTTCAAATATCTACCAGTATGGCTTTTCTCGCATGCAGCAATGTCTGCAGGCCTTCCTTGAGCTACAATATCACCTCCTTTATCACCACCTTCTGGCCCAATATCTATAATATAATCAGCGGTTTTGATAACATCCATATTATGCTCAATTACCATAACGCTATTACCTTTATCGACTAATTTATGCAGCACAGATAATAATTTCTTAATATCCGCAACATGCAGCCCCGTTGTTGGCTCATCTAGAATATATAATGTTTTGCCAGTTGATCGCTTAGACAATTCTTTGGCGAGCTTTACTCTTTGCGCTTCACCGCCTGACAATGTTGTTGCCGATTGCCCTATTTTGATATAGCCAAGCCCAACTTCCTGCAGCGTTGAAAGTTTATCATGTATTACTGGTACATGCTTGAAAAACTCTGTTGCATCTTCTACTGTCATCTCAAGCACATCTGCAATACTTTTGCCTTTATATTTCACCTCTAGAGTTTCTTTATTATATCTCTTGCCATTACAAACATCGCAGTTAATATATACGTCTGGCAAGAAATGCATTTCTATTTTTACAAGCCCATCACCCTGACAAGATTCGCATCTTCCACCTTTTACATTAAAAGAAAAACGCCCTACTTTATAGCCACGTATTTTGGATTCTGGAAGCTCGGTAAACCAATCTCTGATAGGCGTAAAAGCGCCTGTATATGTTGCAGGGTTTGACCTTGGAGTTCTTCCAATTGGAGATTGATTAATATCAATGATTTTATCAATATACTCAAGCCCAGTAATCGAGTCATGCTCTGCTGGGAATATCTTCATGCTTGGCTCAAGCCCCTTCATAGCAGCTTTATAGAAAGTGCTAATTACCAAGCTTGACTTCCCACTTCCAGATACGCCAGTAATTGCAGTGAATGCACCTAGCTGCAGTTTCATTGTTAAATTATTCAGATTATTTGACCTAGCACCGGTCAGTACTATCTCTTTGCCTTCGTGCCCGTCTCTCAAAGTTTCTGGAACCTCTATAGACTCCTTACCGCTCAAATATCTTCCTGTTATACTTTCTTCTGAATTTTTAATATCATCTGGAGTTCCGAGGGCTATTATATTACCTCCGTGCAAGCCAGCACCTGGACCAACATCAATCACGTAATCAGACTCTAGCATCGTTTCGTCGTCATGTTCAACTACCAGCACAGTATTTCCAAGATCACGCAAATTTTTCAAAGTTGATATAAGCCTTGAATTATCCCTCTGATGCAGTCCAATCGACGGCTCATCAAGTACATATAAAACACCGCTAAGGCCACAGCCAATCTGTGATGCAAGTCTTATTCTTTGACTCTCCCCTCCAGACAAGCTTCCAGATTCCCTGCTTAGGCTTAAATAGTCAAGCCCAACATTATTAAGAAAGTTCAGGCGCTCTTTTATCTCCTTCACCACCCTATGAGCAATTTTTTGCTGCTTAGCATCTAGTTTGCTGTTAATGTCTGCAAACCAATCGCAGGCTTCTTTTATAGTTTTTCTAGTGATCTGCCCAATATGCATCTCATCTATTTTAATACATAGAGTTTCTTTTTTTAATCTATAACCATCACATTCACTGCAGTGCTTTTTGGATTTATAGCGATTAAGCTCTTCTTTCATCCATGCAGTATCCATTTTTTTCTCTTTTTCTTTCAAGCTTGGGATGATGCCTGCAAATGGCTGATCGATCACTTCTAATTTCCGATCGTCCCTATATTCAAAACTAATTATCTCATCACCTGAACCGTAAAACAAAGTCTCTTTAACTGAGGGTGGTAGTGATGAAAAACCAGAATTAAGGCTAAAACCATAATGTTTTGCAAGTGATGCAAGTGTATCCATCACAAATTTGGAAGATGACTTGCTCCACGGAACTATCGCTCCTTCTGCTATGCTGAGCGTAGTGTCCGGCACTATTAAATTCGGGTCAAAATACGCCTCCTTGCCAATTCCTTCACAAGCAGGACATGCTCCAAAAGGGCTGTTGAAGGAAAAAGTTCTTGGTTGAATTTCGTCCATTTTAAAACCAGATTCCGGGCAAGAATAATGTTCTGAAAAAGTAATGCGCTGGCCTTGCTTATATTCAGTTCCATGGTCTTCTGGCAAAGATACAATATCTATATATGTAAGCCCTTCGGCCAGCTGCAGCGAAGCCTCAAGGCTTTCAGCAACTCTGTTCCCCATCCCTTCAGAAATAGCAAGCCTATCAATTATAACTTCTATATTATGCTTTTTCTTTTTATCTATTTTTGGCATTTCGTCAATATCGCACAGCTCGCCATCCAGATATAGGCGCTGATAGCCATGCTTGACTAAATTTGCAATTTCTCTGCGAAACTCACCTTTTTGGCCACGCACCATTGGCGATAATATATATAATTTTGTACCAACTGGCAGCGCAGCAACCACTTCCACCATTTCAGAAATTGACTGACTTTTGATAGGCAAACCAGTAGCTGGCGAGTAAGGCACCCCAACGCGCGCAAAAAATAGACGCAGATAATCATATATCTCCGTGATGGTACCAACCGTAGAACGCGGATTTTTTGATGTAGTTTTCTGATCAATCGCAATCGCAGGCGAAAGGCCAGAAATTGACTCCACGTTCGGTTTATTTTGCAAATGCAAGAATTGGCGAGCATAGGCAGATAAGCTCTCAACATAACGTCTTTGCCCTTCTGCATATATAGTATCAAAAGCAAGCGAAGATTTACCAGAACCACTAAGACCAGTGATCACAACAAATTTGTTTCTTGGAATATCTACATTTACATTTTTAAGATTATGTTCTTTTGCACCGCGTACTTTAATATATTCTTGCATAAATATTATTGTTTTTGTTTAATGTATTGCAATTCTTTTATAAATCTAGTTATGTAGCACTCTATAAAACGGGCGAGGCACCAAAGTTCGACTTAAGCTAAATTCGAGTACATTATAACCAAAAATGTCACATAAATGCAAGAACTATATTTTTTAATTAATGCAGTACTCGAATTCGCTACGCTATTTCGAGTACTGGGTTTACTTAAGTGAAGCTCTTATTATGTGCGCGGTTCTTCATAAGAGTTTAAAATTTTTTATTATTTTTTTTCTGTTGCTGCTTATTTTTACACTTATTTAGCTAATTTCTGCTAAACTTCTCCAGCAAACTATTGATATTGTATATTTTTACCTCGAGATTCGTGTTTAATAATTATTAAATTCACTATATCATTTTATAAAACAAAGAGGCGCAAAGAGCTCTAATTCACATCGAAATACTGAATGTTGCTATTACCAGTCAAACCCATTTCTTTGTCAATATTTTCCGCCCTTTCTTCGCCATACTCAAAGCTATGCGGATTTTGCCAAGGCTCCTCTGAACCACTAGCTTCACCCGCACCTTCTTCTAAATCATCTACTTCATAAAAGATTTGGCAATTATACATTTTCTGAATTATCTCATCCTTGCTATTATCTTCAATGATTTCAGAAAGTTGCAGATGCTGCACGCTGTCATGCGAATAAATAATGAAATACATCGGATAATGAAAAATTATCTGCTCAATCTCATCTATATTAAATTTGCCGCTGAGTATGTTCACTGTTTTTTCAAAATTCTCCATCTTAACAACAAAATCATTTATTATAATCGCATCATCTGCCACTTCCACGTTAGTCATGAGCAGAGTCACCTCCTAATTGCCTATAAAATTCATCTGGATCTACGCAGTATCTTTCCATGTGAGTTTCTACGTCACTTTCATCAGCTAATAGCTCTATTGCCTTTGTAGCTATATCGTCAAAGTTATCAAAAAAAGCTCCACGTTTATCGTATAAAGATTTCATAGCTGAAAAATTATATTTTTCCAGTTGTGTCAATTTACTTTTAACATCTTCAAATAAATTAAACAGCTTTATTTTTTCTTTTACTTCCTTTTTTGATTCTGTTTCTATTAAATTTGTATAAAAATCTTCGTCTCCCTCATTTTCACAGAAATCATAAATTTTTGCTAATTTCTTCAGATCCAAACTATGTTTATCAACAAATTTAATAATTTTTAAGTTAATTTTTTCAAAATAATTATCTAATTCTTCATATAAATTTTCTATTTCCGAATCAGTATAATCTTTGTTTCTCATTATATTTACTACTACCGGATGTTCTATTTGTATATTTTTTATATTTATCATAATCTGTATTTACCTCGTTTAAATAATAATAAATGAATTGCTCGTAATTATGCACTGCGGTGCACAGACCGCCTGCGCATGATTAAAGATTTGCACACTGCATTTCGTCATGCAATAAGTAATATTTACCTATATTAGTAAAAAATACACCTATATGAATAGAATTTTATAGGCATTTTGTAAAATTACAAAAGTTAACAAATGATAATATTTTCAGCTTGATATGCATAATAATTTTACAGTTAGATAAAATTAAATATTAATAGCTAGTAATGCTTATGAAAATAACTATATATTTATAGTTAAATCTTTAATTCAAATAAACAACCTGATGCAACTTTATTCTATTGATATTATACTATATTTAAATTTTTTTTAATTTTTTGTAAAAAAAGACTTAACATTAATAGAATTAATTATATAGTACCAAAAGAGGAAAAAAGCATATGTTTTTATATCTCTATAATTAAGTAAATAAAAATTAAAAATAAAATGTCAAACGTACTAAAATTTCAATCACCATATGAAAAAGCAATTCAATCTTCTAATATTCCGGAAGTAAGTTTAAACAGAGCTGTACTATTACAGCTGATAACCGACGCGACAAACACATCACCAACCAGGGAGGCGAAGAAACATGAAATCGAAGCCAAGAACTGGATATTCACAGATAGCGATGATTTATCATATGCCTGTGATGCAGCAGGTTTGCACCCAAAAAACTTGCGAAATATCGCTCTCGAAGCCATCAAATTAAAACAAGAACAGACAAATACTAGTAATTCAAATATTAAAATTGGCAGATTTATATATTCAGAAATAAATAAGTCTCGCCAATGCCTCATTCTTGATGACGAACCCAAAAAACGCCATTGCGAGGAGCGGTAGCGACGTGGCAATCTCTTAAGAAGGAGCTCAATCAAAGAAAGATCGCTTCATTTCATTCACGGGTGGCGAGTCCGCTTAAAAAGATCACCACACCGTCACTACGCGACTCCTCGCGATGAAAAATAATTTCTACTCTATTTTTTATATTTGTTTTGAATTGTTAAATAATATATGTGTATAGCCAAGGTTTCTTGCTGTAACAAATGCGCAATAATCATCATATGCGTCAACTATAATGCTATTTATTTTATCTGGAAACTCTTTGAGCAATATTTGAAAAATAGCATCAATAACCCTCATCCCATAATAGCGCGTGCTGCCTTTTGGGTTTTTAAGCGTCACTTTTTTATCATTTTTTTGCAAATATTCTCTTGCCGTTTTTAAATCCTTAACTTCATATACCATAAATACTCTTATTTGAAGCTATAAGCTTCTCAAGATGTTAGTAACAACTCCCCAAATGTGAACCTCTGAGTTTTCCATTATAGGAATAGGTTCAAAATTATTATTTTCAGGAAGTAAAAATGGCTGACCTTTTATGTATCCAAGTCTTTTTACTGTTAGCATGCTATCTAGCGCTGCTACAACTATTTTCCCTTCAGTTGGCGAGATGCTGCTGTCAACAATTAACGTATCACCTTCGTAAATACCCGCATCTATCATTGATAGTCCGCTTACCTTTACACAAAAAGTTGTATCTGGATTTTTGATAAGAAAATTATTCATATCAAGCATATCCTCAACATGATCTTCGGCCACTGATGGTGAACCAGCTTGCACGCGCGAGCTAAAGAAAGGAACTTTATAACCTTTGTTTATAGAATAATCTAAAATATCGCTAACTAAATATTCAGGAACTCTTATAGCTTTTGTAGTTGTACCAAATTTACCTTGCCCTCTTGGGCGGCCTGCACCTGGTCTTCTTCCACCATGTTTCATAAAAAATAACCTCAAAAAGAAAAAAATTAAAAGTTTTGCTTGAAAAGCGTACAATTATGTTATAACATATAAATATATACATTGTAAAGCAAAAAATAAAAAAATATGAAAGCATTAAATAAAAACATCGGATACAAGAATACAGATTTAATATCACTTAGATGCTATGTTGACATTCATAGTTTGAATATAGTACCAAAAAACAAAAAAAGCAAGCATTTAAATAAAATATTTTATGCAGCACTAAAATACAAAGCGTTGATAGCAGCACTCAGCCTTATTTTGTTTCAGTTATTGTATATTTAACTTGAGGCTACGCAGCTTCACATCCTTATTTACATAGCATATAAGTAAACGCCTGCAATAAATTTCTAGAGGCGCGAATAAAATTTAAAATAACCAAAAAAACGCTAATTTATATTTTAAATCAAGAAAAAATAAGCAAGGCTTAAAAAGCTAAAAAATCCAATTGCATCTGTAAAAGCAGTCAAAAAAACCCCTGAAGCCGCTGCTGGGTCTACATTAAATTTATTGATTAATATAGGAATGGCCGAGCCAAGAAAGCCCGCAATTGTAAAATTTATTACCACAGCAAAGGCAAAAATTAAACTCAAATTTGCATCATGGAACAGTAAAAAAGTTAAAACACCACCTACTGCAGCAAGTATAAGCCCATTAATTGCGCACACTAATATTTCCTTATAAACTAATTTTTGCTGACTTGCACTATTAATTTCTCTATTGGCAAGAGCGCGTACAGTAACGGTCATAACTTGCGTACCAGCATTACCCCCCATAGAAGCAACAATTGGCATTATTGTTGCAAGGGTCACGAGTTGCAAAATAGTATCGCTAAACTGGTTAATAACAATTGATGTAAGGCACGCAGTAACTAAATTAACAAACAGCCATGGAAATCTATTATACGCAGTGCTTCGCATATCGTCAAAAATATCTGTATTATTAACGCCGCTCAGGTGCAAAAATTCAGCTTCTGCTTGCTCCTCGACAATATAAATCATATTATCTATAGAAATACTGCCAACCAATTTCCCCTGCCTATTGACAACTGGCACAATAGTTAGAGCATATTGTTTGAATATAAAAGCTATCTCATCAAGCTCTGTTGCAGTTTCTGCTATTTTAAATTCTTTAATCATTAATTCAGAAATCAATGTTGAACGTTCGCTTTTAAGTAAAGTGCTAAGCAAAATAGTACCAGCAGGCTGATTGCGCCCATTTACGATTATTGCAGCATGAAAATCTGCATCAATTTTGCTCCTTCTTATATAATCTATTGCTTGGCCTGCAGTCCAATGCTGCCTAAAAGACACAAAATCTTTTTCCAGTATTCTTCCCGCGGTATTTTCTGGGTACCTAAACCCTTCAAGAATTTGCTGCTTTTTTGAAGAATCAAGGTAATCTATCAATTCTTCTTTTAATTCCAGGTCTAAATGTTCAATAATTTCAATTGCATCTTCAATATCTAGCTTATTAATTATTTTGGCCGCTTCTTTTGTGCCAATAGACTCTATTGCCGGCTGTTTATTTGCATCGCTTAAACACGCAATTGTTTCAGGGTTCATCCCACTGGCAATAGCAGAAAATATTTCAGGATATTGTTTTTTACTTGTATTATCCAGAAAATCAGCAAGATCCGCGTAATGCAAGTCTAGAAGCAACTCTGTTGCGTTTTCGATTTTTTCATTATTAATTAAAAATGTAATATCTTCAAATTTTTGCTCTAATTGCTCTTGCAAATCAGAAGATATAGCATTTTGTGTATCTTGCATAATCATCTCTTTTTTTGTTAGTTATTTCAAAATAACATTTATAACCAAAATTTTAATATAGCATAAAGTCTAATTTATTGCCTATCATCACTTCTGCCTCTTCGGCTCCTTTTATAGCTTGTTTAAACTGAGTTTGAACTTCTATAAAACGCCCTGGCATAATTTTTAAATTTCTTCTATCCTCTGTTACTGTTTTTAAAAGTTTCTTACCTTCTCCAAATAGTTTTATTCTGACCATAGGCATATTATGGTTTTTTTGGGAGCTATTAAAAATTTTGTAGCTTACAGTGAGATGATTATCATTGTCGCCATGACTTATATTTACCTCTTTGACAGACAAATGGTTTGCTCCAAATAGATTGATATTTTTTATTGACTGAGGAAATAAATTTAGTAATAAAAATACTATAAAAACCAGCATCAGAAGCATAATACCATTTGGGCTTGAGGCTTCTTTCTGCTGCACTACCATTGGCAAATTAGCCCTTTCTTTAAACTCCTCTATCTGCTTTGGCTTCTCCACCATTGGTTCAATTTTTTCCTTATGCTTTTTAGCCGCAGGCATCTGAGTCCATATGTAACTACATTTAGAACATTTGACTTTTTTACCTTCTTTACCAATCTGGCTTATATTTATTTTAAAATTAGTATCACATTTTGGGCAAGTGATGATCATATCTTTAAATCCTATTTACAAATTATTTTTCAAGAAATTACTTGTGTGTTGGTAAAAATAGCTTATATTTGTAACAAATCAAACATAAAAATAAATACCATGCAGAACTATATTACAGCAATTGAAGAAATTTGGCAATCAAGAGATGCTCTAAAACCTAAATCTAATAATTTTGATGCAGCAAAAAAACTTATAAATGAAGTTATAGAGCTACTAGAATCTGGAAAAATCAGCGTTTGCGAGCATAAAAACAATGATTGGATTATTAATGAATGGGTTAAAAAAGCAATATTACTGAATTTCAGAACATCATCAATGCAAATATATGATGGTGGTTGCACATCATGGTATGACAAAGTACCACCAAAATACCATAGCGACAACAAAGAAATGCTTCAAGATGCTGGCATAAGAGTAGTTCCAGGTGCTTACATCAGAAAAGGTAGCTACATAGGCAGGGACGCAGTAGTGATGCCATCCTTTATTAATATTGGCGCTTTTGTAGGCGGGGGAACATTAGTCGACACATGGGCAACCATTGGATCTTGCGCATATGTTGGCAAAAACTGTCACATTTCTGGCGGCGCGGGAATTGGAGGGGTCCTAGAACCTTTGCAAGCTAAGCCTGTAATTGTCGAAGATAATTGCTTCATCGGAGCTCGCTCTGAAATTGTGGAAGGAGTCTTGGTAGAAAAAGGCTCGGTAATTAGCATGGGTGTGTTTATTGGAGCCTCGACTAAGATAGTTAACCGCGAAACTGGCGAAATCTCTTATGGCAAAATACCAGCTTATTCTGTTGTTGTACCTGGCTTTCTTCCGGCAAAAGAAAATCACATGCCAGGGCTTGCTTGCGCGGTGATTATTAAGCAGGTGGACGAAAAAACACGCTCTAAAACAAGTATAAACGAACTACTTAGAGAATAATGAGAAACTTGTGTGGACTAGTTCGTCATTGCTGATGAGGCATAGCAGAAATGTGGCAATCTTGTGTGATATCATTCCCTCGGAGGAGGGAATCTAGGGTTACTGGCAAAGAATTCGTTGCTAACGTTCTATGGATTACCGCCTTCGCGGTAATGACATCTAAACTTGCCTAAAGAGATCAGTCGCTCTTTCGAGCTCCACGCGAATGCGCCCCTACTTCTTTCCGCTGACATGTCGCATTTTGCGCAGTAGATTGCTGATTTGGGGCGTGACGTTTTCGCCCGCTTCCATTTGCATCTTCTCGTGCATTTTGGCAATATAAGTCATAGCTGCAATGCCATCATCATTGACCGAGTCAGTTGGATTTGCACCTGCATCTAGCAGCTTACAAACTTCATCATAGTCCATATTTTTAGCAGCTTCGAACAATTTAATATTTAACTCTTTTTGTTCATTTGAAATATTTGTTGCTTTTGTATGAATTAGTTGCTGAGCTTTATGTGATATATTGTTTTTAACCGCCTCATTGCCAAATAGAGCATTTGCAATTAGGTTGCGAATTGTTTTTTCGTTTGTCATAAATTTCTTCCTTAAGATGTTAATATTAAAAAGGCTCTAATTGCTAGAACCTCGATAAAAATAATCAACTTGAAGGAAATGATTTTAAGAAAATAAAGCCCCTCAAGGTGATCGGGAAATAAGAAAAACTGAAACAAAGAACAGTCATGATGATTTTTAGATATAGTCCCTCCTGCAAAAATGCTAAATTTTGAATTCACCTAAAAGTATAAAAACCGATTTAATGGCCGCAGAATGGCAGTTTTTGATTTTGTAGCTATACGTCTGCCAAATAAAGTTTTAAATATGCACTTTTATTCTACTTTTATTTGTGGCGTTTTAAA
>JAHDEH010000048.1 GCA_020628955.1 Alphaproteobacteria bacterium | reverse complement strand
CCTCACAAAATCACTGCACTTTGCTTGCACACCAAAACATTTGAAGAGTTCATATTTTTCACTTTTTCTATGCGCAATAGAGCAATCGCCCTATTTTGATAAGACGAGCATATAACACCTATTTTATTACCATCCGAATCATTAACTGGGCTTGATTGCTCTGGCGTAAAATCTTTTTCAAATTCAATGATATGTATTTTTTTTCTTATTTCTCCTTGATATTTTGCGCGCGAGATCACCTCTTGTCCAACATAGCAACCTTTATCATAGCTGATTGCATTTAGCTGCTCAGCACCATATTCGATGGGGATTGATTTTTCATAAATCATATCGCTTGATCCGTCAACAATACCGTAATTATATTTATGCTGCAAATATAGCCCAGGATAAGCTTCAGCTGCTTCACTTATTTGCACTTGCAAAGCTGGGTCACCACCCTCCTTCTCTAATTGTTTTGCAAGAATTCTAAAACCAAGTTTGTCGCTTCTTGGGTCTTGCTGAGATATTGCTTGGGCGATTCCCCCCTTATTAAATATTTCTTTTCTTTCAGAATAATATATTAAATATTCATCGCTTACATCTTCTACTGTAAATTTGCTTCTTAGCTTAAACATTCTTACGCGTTTTATAAAAGCTTCTGCGCATGTTTTTTCTATATCTATTAAGTAATCATCTTGATCTTGAAGAACAAAAAAATCAAACAGATAACGCCCTTGATTATTAAGCCAAAAATTATATGAAAATTTATTTTTTACAACATCATTCGTCGTCACACTTTGCAAAAATTTCTTTGCATCAGAACCTGCAAGCTTCAAAATACTGCGATTTTTTAATAATTCATACTTCATATGTAATTTTTTTATTTTTTTGTTGTAAATTTAATTAAAGTCCTGCGCAAGAATTGGCTAAGTGAATACTATATAAGGATAGTTCAAGTGAAACAATGAAACTGCATATAAATAATTATTTCTTTATTAGTGAACGAAAGACTTTTTCCATATCAGGCTCTGATTGTTTAATGTTCTTAACTTCCTGCCCTAAATTTCTTATTTGTTTTAAAATGCTATTATAGCCCTGACCTTCTTCACTTGATATATAAAATCTAATTTCTTTATCTGAAAGCATCTCGAACTTAGCAGAGCATTTTTCTTGAGTCTCAGCGCCGTCAATAGCAGCTTCAAATTCTATATCCAAATATCTGGACCCTACATTTTGAAGCAAATTATACTTACTATCTTGCTTAATGATTTTTCCATGATCTATAAAGGCTATTTCATCGCACATCTCCTGGGCCTCGGCCAAGTAATGCGTAGTGATGATTATAGTCACACCTTCTTTATTCAGCTTCCTGACATATTCCCATAATTGCTCACGAAGCTCAAGATCCACGCCAGCCGTTGGTTCGTCTAGAATCAGTATCTTCGGCGAATGAACCATAGCTTTTGCAATTAAGTATCTTCTTTTCATCCCCCCAGAAAGTTGTTGCGGTTTATTATTTCTTTTTTGCCAAAGTCCTAGAGCTTTCAAAATTTCCTCTGTTTTTCGCTGCTTTGGTCTTATGCCATAATATCCCGCATAAAATTCAAGCCCATCATACAAGGAAAAAAAACTATCATAGCTAACTTCTTGTGGAACTATACCAATTAATTTTTTTGCTTCTTTTGGCTCTTCATCAATAGACTTATTCATCACATAAACCTGACCACTTGTTTTAACAGCCATGCCTGCTAAAATATTGATTAAAGTCGATTTTCCAGCTCCGTTGGGTCCAAGCAAACCAAATATAGAGCCTTTTGCAATTTCAAGATTAAGGCATTTAAGAGCAGTATGATTTTCACCATTTGCCCCTATGTAGTTTTTTGTTAAATCTTTAATGTAAATCGCTTTATCTTGCATACTTAAATAATATATTAGTTAACACTTGTTTGGCCAGCTTCTTTGACGGTTTTAGACAAATCTCCATTTTCATACATTTCTTTGACTATGTCACATCCCCCAATAAATTCACCTTTGATATATAGTTGCGGGATTGTTGGCCAATCGGTAAAATCTTTGATTCCTTGGCGTAAGTTCGGATCCTCTAGCACATTGACATCTTTAAACTTTAATCCCATTGTTTGCAAAATACCTGCAACCATAGAAGAAAAACCGCATTGCGGAAAATCCGCGGTACCCTTCATGAATAGCACAATATCATTTTCATTAATTTCTTTTTCTATTTGACTAAAAATTTCACTCATAATTTTTCCTTTTCCATTTATTGAATATATTTTTACTTTATAGATTATACATGATATAAACAATAAAAGTAAATAGTATAAAATAAAAAAATAAATATTTAATCAGAATGACTATTATCAGCAAACAAAAAATAGATAAGATATTTCAAATTTTTCATGATATTGAGCCAGAGCCAAAAACAGAATTAAATTATACTAATAATTTTACACTCAGCGTTGCAGTTCTACTCTCCGCTCAGGCGACTGATGTTTCTGTTAATAAAGCAACGGGTGAATTGTTTGAACAATATAACACACCAGAAAAAATGCTTACACTTGGCGAAGAAGGCGTTAAACAATATATAAAAACAATTGGCCTCTTTAATTCAAAGGCTCGTAATGTTATTGCACTATGTATGCAATTAATTGAGCACCATAATAGCGAAATACCAGATGATTTTGAAAAATTAATTAAATTACCAGGAATTGGCAGAAAGACAGCTAATGTTATATTAAATTGCGCTTTTGGAAAACCTACTATGGCCGTGGACACTCATGTTTTCAGGGTTTCAAACAGGGTTGGACTCAGCAACGGAAAAACACCAGAAAAAGTAGAAAAAGATTTAATTCAAAATATTCCACTAAAATGGCTTGAATTTGGCCACCATCAGCTTATACTACATGGCAGGTATATCTGCAAGGCCAGAAAGCCTGAATGTACAAAATGTCCAATAACTGAATATTGTAATTACTATAGCAACATATGAAAAAAATAGATATTAATAAGATACAACACGTAAAAAAAGAAGCCGTCTCAGGAAGCGCGAAAAAATTAATCATAATGATGCATGGTTTAGGTTCTGATTGCAATGACTTAATCAGTCTTGCCCCATACATGCAACAAAAACTGCAAGATCACCATTTTATCTCTATAAACGGAATTGAAGCCTTTGATATGGCCCCTTTTGGCAGGCAATGGTTTTCGCTGATGAAGCGTGATCCGCAAATAGTTTTTAATGCAATGCAAAAAAATGCTGAAAGCATAGAAGAGATAATAAATGCTTTTCAGCAAGAATATAAGATGGAAAATAAAGATACTATTTTACTTGGATTTTCACAAGGCACTATGGCAGCTAGCTACCTTGCACTTAGCAGCTCGATTGCATATGCTGGCTTGATTGGTTTTTCAGGCAGGCTAATTCCGCCAACCAACATAGCAAATAAAAACAGCAAATTTTGTTTGATTCATGGAGACTGCGACGATGTCGTGCCGCACGCAGAATCCATCAACGCGCAAAAATATTTAAAAGATAAAAATATAGAAAATGAATTGCTTATAGTTAAAAACTTACAACATTCAATAGATCATTCAGGGCTAGATTTTGCAATTGATTTTATAAAGAATAAATGCTAGGAGGGCAAGAGACATGAACAAACAAGTTACGAAAGAATCATCTGTAAGCTGCCAAGGGAAGGAGGCTCCATACGACCATCCAAAAATATATCTAGAAATAGATACGTCATTGGGCAGAGTGGCCTGCCCATATTGCAGCAAAATTTTTGAACTGAAAAAATAGAGAATCATTGTGCCACGCCCTTATCTTTTTATATCTTTTTTAACCATCTTAGTTAAATATTATGATTACCATCTATTTGGGTTTTTGGCTACCAACATTGCAAGCTACTTTTTTAGTGGAAATGGCATAAACGCCATATTAAACACATACCTTCTAATGTCGGTAGCAATGATCGCAAAGCCTTTGGGGGCTATAATTTTTGGCCGCATTGGCGACATTCATGGCCGCTCAAAAAGTTTTCAAATAAGCTTGGTTGGAACCAGCGTTGCATCTTTAGTTATTTTCCTATGCCCTTCTTATGAAAATATTGGAGTAATTGCATCACTTATATTGTTGTTATACAGAATGTGCGTTTGCAGCTTTGTTTCAGCAGGGGCTGATGGGGTCAGGATATTCGTATATGAAAATATTTCAAATAAACACAAATGCCTTGGAGTAGCAATAACCACTTTATTTACGCAAGCAGGCACGCTGCTAGCTTCTATTTCTGCGTGGTATTTTACGCAAGAAACTATGCCTCAGTACGCATGGAAAATTTCATTTGCCATAGGCGGCTTACTTGGCGCTCTTTTGCTTTACGTTATGTATGTAACTGATTTTTCAAATTATGAACAAGAGACAGAAATAAATCAAAACTCTGCAGAAGCAAATAAAACATCACTATCCAAGCTAATTAAAAATAATTTTAAATTTTTTGTTTATTGCATTATTCTTGCGGGATCCATCGGAGCAATTAATCAATTTGTAATAGTATTTTTTGGAACATATCATTTCGAGATATTAGACGTAATAAACCGCTCAGATATGCAAAAATATATTATACTTGCAATTGTAACCTATATGATATTTGGCATTATAGCAGGTGTATTTGCTGATAAATTTGGATTCCTCAAGATAGCTTTTGTTGCAATAATCTTATTGAGCATTGCCACTATAAAATTAATTTACAACACAATGCATGGAAACTTCAATCCATCTATTTATATTATAATATCATCACTGACTCCATTTGCAACAATGCCTTCAGCAGTTATATATAAAGAATCAATCCCTAAATACATAAGATATAGATTATTTGCAATTAGTCATGCTTTTGGCTCTATTATCATTAATAGTCCCACATCTTATATCATGACCCTGCTCTATTACCAAACAAAAATTAACTGGCTACCATTTGTCTATTTCATTTTCATTATTTTTTTGTTATTGTTTTCTATAATACAAGTTTCAAAATCTAATTCTAATGAATGAATATATAATATATCTTATGCATCCGTGAGTGAGTGTGCATGAGAAATGTGGCAATCTCTCTAGGGTGGAATTCCATCTAGCAAGATTGCTACATTTCACCTGCAGGCTCATTCGCAATGACAATAAACGTCGCCCGCGAGGAGCGATATTATTAAAATGAAGTTTCTATCTCCACTACTGTTAGATAAAATATATTATCGCTTCCCGTAGTGTGTACTTGCCATTTTATCATTGGGTTATCGTTATGTATTATTATATCATCAGGATTTGCTTGATTTATAAAATGCAGCTCGAAGTAGCTTCCTGCGTCTAGTAATCTATCTTCAACATCATGAACATTGAGCACGAGGTTTAGACTTTCAAAAAATGAACATATTCTATGATTACTGTTTGAAACATCTATATTAGCAATATTGCCAGATTCGCTACTTATGCATTTATTGTAATTTACCATTTTATTTCCCCTGTTAACATTATTTATTTAAAAATATATCATTTAAAAAATTAATATATAAAAAAAAATTATCAAATCTACTGTAATGTTACAGCTTTGTTATCTCTGTGAATTTATGTTTATTTTTAAACTTACCAAGCTTTAGAGCCAGTTGTATTTTTTCAATAAAATTTAAATTATATTTTTCAAAGCTTCTTTTATATTTTTTTCCTGTTAATTTTGTATAGTTTTCGATAGCAGAAGGGATGATCTCTTTGTAATATATCTTGTAAAGATTAGGCATTAATGCTCTGGTTGTAATAAATCCAAGTTTATTTACTTGCTGGGGAACTCTCGCCAGTGCTTCCACACATTTTATTGCTTCTTCTGCATCTTTATCTGCTCTTTTATAAACATCCGCTTGCGGCGATAAGTGCGTTAAAGTATCGTGTATTACGCCCAAAATAGTTGTCCCTAAATAAGTATATCTATTGTTTAATTGCTTTATAAAACTATATTTTTTTGACTTTGCAAAATTCATTAATTTTATTTTATAATAGATGATTCTTAATTTTATAAACAATAAACTTAAATTAGCTAATTTTTGTGATTTGTAAAATTTTTCTTTTCGTTCTAACTGAGCTAAAGCAGATAAACCATTGTTATTTAGTATTTTTATAATTTTAATGCATTTAAGTTCATCTTTTTTTCTGGCGTCTTTAACGGCCCTATTTGCCATTGTGCATGCAAAATTTGCAGAAAATCTGCCTATTTGTCTACCTATTTCGTCTCTTTTTATGTCTGCATAATGGCCAATTTCTTGCCCTGCAATAATTTGCATTCTAGCCAGGGCGGCCCAACCATTACCATATTCTGGATTAGTTTCGCTATTTTTTGCAAACGGATCGCCTCCGCAAGAAACATATATGCATATATTGCTGCCATCTGTGCTTTGCATGCCGCTGTTATTGCCTGATCTTTTCCAATCTTGTATACTCATAACATCCCCGATACTATTTGAGTAGGTGATGAATATTTGCGCTTTATCTAGTAGTAACCATCTAATTATTATTGGATGCGCAGACTGAACTAAAACCCTAGCAAGCCGAATCTTGGTTTCTGCTGATACTAAAAATAATTTTTGTGCTTTGCCTTTTAATTTTTTTACTATTGTGCTGAGCATAGCGTCGCTTATAATTTTATTTTTTATTTTGTAGTGATTTTTAATTGTTTTTTCTACAATCGGCATAAGCACTGCATTTGTAAGTTCCTCATGGCTAAAGAAAATATGAATATTATAGTTTGGGTCAGAATAGGTAATAAAATTACTATTATAGTCAGTATCTATGCGCATTCTGCCAGAAGAGACTAATTGCTGAGCAAGCTTCTCTAGCTCTATTTGCATATCTTCTTTATAGATTGCTGGTGCTTTTTTAAGAATATGATAAATTGCTTTCATTTGCTATGCCCAGTATATTGATGAATTTAACATAAAATATTTTATAATATTCGCTGAAAATTCTATAAGAATCTTCTTTTACCAAAACAGGATGTGGAATTATTGGAGAGTTAGTGAATTTACTAAGATCTATTTGTGCTCTTGAAATTTGGCTTGATTTTGCAATAACACGCAACGAATTAAGCTGGTATTTTTTTTTAAAATTTATAATGTTGTGAATATTATTTTGAGATGAATTTTCAAGATCAGCGGCATAAATCACTTGCGCTCTAATTATGTTATTATCATCAAGATATTCACGAATTTTTCTATAATCACCATCATTTGATATGAATAATATTTTACTATAACCCATTTTTAGTAATTTAATTGCATTATTCAGGACTACAACATTTGTACCAATCGTAACAACTGCATCTGTTTGATAGCGACTATAGTTAGATATATTTTTAACATTGCTATTA
>JAHDEH010000047.1 GCA_020628955.1 Alphaproteobacteria bacterium | reverse complement strand
ATTAATTTATGGGTAAAATCTTTAAAGATATAATTAAACTAAGAAATTTTTTAATAACTGGTGTCAGCTGGCAAAATCTTTTGCAGATTAGAATTCAAGAAATAAATAAAAAATTAGAGGAAGACTCGAATAATCAAGAGCTGATTACAGAAAAATCAGATATTATAGCTTCTTTAAAAACTGGAAGGTATCATCTTGGTACCTACCCTTTCAACAAACAAGAGGGGCGAGAAGATGCGGATCTTGACATGGGACGCTTAATGCTGCGTGGATTGCATATTCTGGACATGAAAGATATTGGAATTAACCCTGAAACTGCTAAAGCTGTGCGATTAATGATGAAAGAAAATTTCGAAAAACTAGATTGCGCAGG
Source organism: Alphaproteobacteria bacterium (assembly GCA_020628955.1). Taxonomy (GTDB): domain Bacteria; phylum Pseudomonadota; class Alphaproteobacteria; order Rickettsiales; family Rickettsiaceae; genus Megaera_A. The sequence goes on along the minus strand of JAHDEH010000047.1, from coordinate 7,070 downwards.
GGTAAATGAAAATTACGAAGAAAGATCTGTTGAATTAGTATATGAATATAAAAATTGCATCGAGAAATTGATTAATGGCGAGCAGATTACTCTTAATGATATGTTTAATAAAATTTCAGAAAAAGAAGTTGATAAAGATATAATTTTATTCAGAAAGAATTTAGTAAACGCATCTAATAAATTAGCAAACCGTGATTTACTGAAAGAATTATATGAGATAATGAAATTCGTAGGCAATTTTGACTATTATAATAAAGATCTAAGCTCTATTAGTACTATTTTCTTATCTATAGCTTTTGAAAACATCAATGATATTACTAATTATCTTGCAGAAGAAGCAGAGTTTAATGAACATTATAGCTTAGTGCAAGAAAGCATCACCCCATATCGTGCACTTATGCTCCATGATTTAAATCATGAACAGCTAAAAGATTGGCAACAAATCAATGCTGTATTTGGCAAAAAAGCGCTGAGATGGTTTGTAATTGCTAATAAAATTAAAAAAGAATTAGATGTTTCAGAATTGCTGGATAGTGGTTTTACACAAAAACAGATAGAGGAAAAGTTAGAATCAGCCTTTAAAAAAGTAGTTTATGATAGGGCCAGTGAAAATCAAGAACTTGCAGATATTGCCATAAACGCTGACATAGATGAAGATGAATTTAATAAAATGCTGGACGAATTTGCAGGCCAAATTAATCCAGATGACATAATGCCTGATATTAAATTTAGCGTAGAGCAAAATGGCAAAAAATATTATTTTTCTAAATTGGATATTAAAAGTAATTTACATGAATTACTGAACATAACAAATAGCCAAGGCTGGAGTTATAATTTACTAAATGGCAAAAATTTTCCTAGGATTAAATCGGCATTTTGTGACAGCAATTCCTGTTTTTATATTTTAAGGGAAGAAGGCAAACCAGCTGAAGCAGCTGTTTTTGCATGCCTAACAACTGATGCAGATGGTAATAGCATCTTATTTCTAGATAATTTTATGGGAAAATCAAATATGGAACACCCATTCTTTCAGCATATAGTTGACTTTATACAAAGAATAAATGCATCTGATGATCTGCATTTTCCAGACACATATATATGTGATTTTTTAATAAAAATAGAATATCATAAGTTTGAAACAAATCATCAGTCAGGAAATGCTAATGCAAATACCATCAATAAGAATCAACTAGACTTACCTAAAAATCTGCGAAGTAATTCACATAGCAAATATAATGATATAAATTTAAGAAAAATCACAAATGATACAAAAATTAAAGAGCATCATTCATATGAAAATAATTTATTTACTTATAGTAATTTTGAAGAATTTGTTAAACACCATAGTGGCTGCGCGCTCATTTGGATTGAAAATGAACTAGGACACCCGCACGAAGTGTTTAAATATAAATATATTTCACCAAATCTTTTAAGAGTAATCGCTTGGGGGCAAAAAGATCTTTTGGAAAAAAGGGAAGAAACCAAAGAAGAAGCGCTTGAATTAATTGCTGATCTTAAAGAAAGTGGATATACTATATTAAAACATAAGGAAACAGGAAAACTTAGTATTATAGAATATATAGAGCGCCCTTACGATAATCCACTATATCATGGTTACAACTCATTTGAAAGTCATGTGCCGCGCCATCATCAAATGTATAATTATTTTGATTATTCAAGTAACTCAAGCAAAGAAGCCGCTATTGAAATAAAAGATGCATTTTGCTTTTCAGATTCTGATTGCGAGGCTTAAATCAAACTCCAGATCATATAGCAGCTTATGCCATAAAAAGCTGCTATTTTTAATCGCTTATATTTGTTATTTGATAATATAGATAAAATTGTTAGAGCAATCAGCCCCGGGTAAGAAATTTCAAGCAGTGGCGATAATATTGCTGCTATACCGCTGAAATTAAATAAAGAGAATGTAAAAGATATAATGCTAGTTATCAATAATATGATATTAAAATATTTTGGGCCAATTATATCAAATGAGCATATATATTTAGTGAATATATTTTGAAGAGCCACTGCGGTGGTTAGGCAAGAAAGAATCATTATTATTGAAATAAAAATAGCACCTAAATTGCCAAAAACATGATGAGCAATAGTAGGCAATAGCATCTGGCCAGAAATATCAGAAAGCGCATGGGTGTAATGCGCACCAATATATGCAAAACCCAGATATATTAGCGCCAGAATAGTTCCGCCAAACATGCTTGGCTTAATTGCAGCTTTGATAAGTTCAGCTTTAGTTAGATGACTATTTTTACTCTCGATTTGCTTGAATACTATGCTAGAGAAGAAAAATGCCGCAAACAAATCCATAGTAGAATATCCAATATTAAAACCTGAACTAAAACCATTTTTTTCATCATTATACGCAAGCAATTCAGGCGCAGTCCATACCGCGCTTACAATCAAAATAATTAAAAATACTAATAATATGGGAGTCAAAAATTTACCTAATATATTAAACATTGCTTTTTCGTTTTTACAAATAAAAAAGCATATAATACAAAATATCCCGCTAAAATATAAGATAGGTATTTGTGGAGCAATATATTCAAAACCGCCAAAAGCAACAGTTATGCAACGTGGCACAACACCAAATGGACCAAGCAGCGAGAGCGTAAATATTGGTATAATGAATTTTGCTAATATTCCAGCTTCTGCAAAAAAATCTTCATAACTGCCGCTTTTGAGTTTAATTACAAAGAGTCCCAAAAAAGGCAATATTATGCCAGTGCAGAAAAAGCCTAAATAAGCTGCCTGCCAATTATAAGCATTTTCTATACCAACCTGCAGAGGGAATACTAAATTTCCAGAGCCAAAAAACATGGAAAAAATAGCGAATCCGTATATTATAGTTTGTTTGTTCATTACAGCTGGCGATATTATAAATTTAAATTAGATTTTATGCAAGTCATTGTTATGATTATCTATTACATAGTAAACAGGTAAGTTAATTCTTGCCTAAGTTTTTATTATTGTAAATTTAACTCCCGTTTATGTGGGGTCATTGTCTCGCTTGAACTACCCGTATATAGTATTCACTTGGCCAATTATCGTGCAGGACTTTAATTAAATATACACTAAATGTTTGATAAAATGGTGGGCGATGACAGATTCGAACTGCCGACCGTCTCGGTGTAAACGAGATGCTCTACCAGCTGAGCTAATCGCCCTTAAAAAGAATATTGTATTAAAAGTTTGATATATCAACTTTTACACAATTTGGATAATGAACTATTTTCTTTTAAAAAGCAAGCTATATTTGAAAAAATAGTTCTTATCTGTATTATACAACGTTAACTAATTTGTGGTTCCTCTTAGTAACAAATTGCACCTTGCCTTCAGCAACTGCAAATATGGTGTGATCCTTTCCCATACCAACATTTTTACCTGGATGAATTTTTGTTCCTCTTTGGCGTACAATTATATTGCCTGAGATTACATTTTGACCATCACTTTTTTTTGCGCCGAGTCTCCGGCCGGCCGAATCTCGACCATTTTTGGAACTACCACCAGCTTTCTTGGTTGCCATATTTTCCTACCTTATTTTTTTGTTATATCTAGAATTTTTAGCTCAGTTACATCCTGTCTGTGGCCAATTTTACGACGATAATTTTGCCTTCTTTTCTTTTTGAAAACAATTATTTTATCATCTCTATATTGGTTTACGATTTCTGCAGTTACCTTAGCACCAGAAACCAAAGGAGTACCTATAAAAGAAGGCTTTGAAGATTCGCCAAGCATCAATACTTGATCTAAATCTATTTTACTGCCTAAATCACCAGCAATTTTTTCTACTTTAATTACACTGTCTTTAGCAACTTTATATTGCTTACCACCTGTTTTTACAACTGCGAACATGTCGGATATTTCTCTTTAAATATTATATTATTACAATAATTGGAGCTAAGTATATACTTATTTTCCCGTTAGTCAACATTATTTTTTATTTTTTCTTGCATAATAAGCGACACTACTATTCCGCCTGCTATTAATAATATAGTTACAAGCAGGGGTATATAGGCAGGCATTTTAATATAGTGGCTTACAAATATTTTCACGCCTATTAAAATCAGAATTATTGCTAGCGAATATTTTAAATAGTAAAAGCGTTTAACTATATCCGACAAACAAAAGAACAGCGCTCGCAAGCCAAGAATTGCAAAAATGTTGGAAGTATAGACTATAAAGCTATTTTGAGTAATTGCAAAAATGGCCGGGATACTGTCTATTGCAAAAATCAAATCCATAAATTCTATAGTCATAAGAGCTACAAATAAAGGCGTAGCGTATGTTTTATTATCTTTTTTGATAAAAAACTTATTGCCATGTAACTCTTCAGTAATATTACAATTTTTTTGTAATATTTTATATATATACATATTTTCTATGTTCATTTCGTGGCTTGAGGATATGTATAATGTTTTTATGCCAGTAACTATTAAAATGACAGCAAAAATAAATAGTACCCAAGAAAATTTAGCCAGGATAATAGCCCCAAGTCCAATCATAATTGCGCGCAGGATAATGACTCCTAATATCCCCCAAAATAGTACCCTATGCTGGTATTGCGGCGGTATTTGAAAATAGCTAAAAATTATAGTGATTACAAAAATATTATCCAGAGACATAGCTTTTTCAAGCAAAAATCCTGTGTAATAATCGCTTGCATGCCCTGCCCCCATTATGTAGTAAACATATACGCCAAACAGGCAAGATATTGCTATATAAAACAGACTAAGCATCAGGCTTTGCTTCAAGTTCATCACCTCGTCTTTTTTATTAAAAACACCAAGATCTACAACTATTAAAATTGTAATTATAGCAAGAAATACGAACCAGTACATAGCTTATTCTATTTGATTAATTAATTCTGAATTTTATCACAAACATAAAGCAAATAGCATAACTTATAAGTATTTTTAAAGTTTATACTACGAAAAAAAATAATATGTTGTAAAAATCTAACGTGTTTTCTTGATTAGGTTTATATCAATATATTGGTGTACTTTAAGCAAATAAAGAGCAAATAGGTAAATAAATGCCGATATAGCAATGGTGCCGAATAAAGATAGCATTTTGACCAAAGTATTATCGGAGAACAAGGAATCATGCATATAAATTGAACAAGCATATGCAAATAAACCCATAATCATTGAACATAGCAGCACCTTAGCGCCAAAAGAATATACTTCTTTTTTTATTTTAAAATTACCATAGCGCTTTGCATAATGCGCCAAGAAGCATATATTAATCCATGATGCCATCGAGGAACCAAGTGCAATTCCCACATAGCCAAATGGAATCATCAGGATTAAATTCAAAATAGTATTTATTATAAGTGAATATATGGTCAAGCGCATTGGAGTTTTAGTATCCAAATTTGCATAGAATATAGGAGTTAGAATTTTGGATATCACAAACGCAGGCACTCCAAAAGAAAAAGCAGCCAGCGCCGCGGCGGTTGCTATTGTGTCCTCCCTTGAAAAAGCTCCGCGCTCGAAAATTAAATGGATTATAGGCTCTGACAATGTAAATAAACCAATCATTGCCGGCACTGATAGCAGCAGGGCAATCATTAATGCTTTATTTTGCAAGGAATTTGCTGCACTGTGATCTTTTTGTTTGTATAATTTGGACAGCTCCGGCAGCAGAACTGTGCCAAAGCTTATGCCAATTAAAGCAAGTGGAAGTTGATATAAACGCTCCGCGTAAGATAAAATCGAAACCGCTCCAGGCAAAAAGCTAGCAATTGACTGGGAAATAAATAGCATTAATTGCTGCGCGCCAGAGCTCATCGCCGCTGGCCCCATATTTACTAGCAATTTATTCACCTCCTTATCTTTCACGGAAGCTCTTCTTAATCTAAAACAAAGATTTGCTTTTTTAAGACAAATATACATAAATAATAGCTGAAAAATCCCGCCGAATATAAGGGAATAGGCAATTCCATATTCAGCACCATATTCGTCATCAGCGAATTTTTGGAATATAATTGTTACCAATATTATGCTGATATTTAAAATAATTGGTACAAATGCAAAAGCAGCAAAGCGCTTTACGGAATTCAGCATTCCTCCGATCATTGCAGTTGCAGATATGAATATAAGATAAGGCGCTGTAATTCGACACAAGACTACAGCTAGGTTAAATTTTTCTAGATCAGAGCTAAACCCAGGTGCTATTATGTACATCATATAGGGCATGAATATTTGCACAATAATAGTCAGGGCAATAAGTGAAAATATAAGTAAGCTGAAGATTTTAGCCCCAAATTCTTGGGCAGACCCGCGAGAAACTGTCAATTTTTCGCTATACATAGGGATGAATACAGCAGACAGGGCCCCTTCGCCAAAAATTCTTCTAAATAAATTAGGGAATTTAAATGCAACATTAACGCAATCTGCAACAGAAGATGTACCAAATAAAGCTGCTATAAAAAACTCTCTGGCTAGGCCAAATAGCCTAGATAGCATAGTAAAAACTGCAACAATGAAGCCAGATTTTAGTAACATAATTTTGTTATTGCCTGCGTTTTGATTTAAGCATTAATTTACAAAGAATATTATATCAACAAATTCTTTATTTTCAATAAAATTGTATATTTTACAATAGCTACCTGAAATTAGCAGAGCAGCCCTAAAATATCCACCTCCTCTTCCAAAAGAATATTGGCAGTATCCTCATCATCCTCTATCACCTCTTGCAAAAGAGCATTGAAGTATAGTTTTGCAAAAGCATGGTCTGACGGAGCATGAGTTTCGCATATATCACCAATATTCGTGATTTTATTAGTTAATAGAAATGAATGTGAATGAATCGCGGTCATTATTTCACAAATTGCAGCTATTGCTTTAGTTTGCGCAGCTTCTAAATTTTCTCCTTCTGGCGGCCAATCAGAAACAGCTTCAGAGTTAATATAATTTTCTTGATTCTGTTTTATAGATTCTTCTATTTCTTCTTTCATTTTAACACTTACATATAATTACACATACCCCGTAAAGATTTATATTAATAACTATGTAATGTCAATGCCAGAGCTTATATTTTTATTG
>JAHDEH010000005.1 GCA_020628955.1 Alphaproteobacteria bacterium | reverse complement strand
ATTTAAGCGTGCAAGATGCAACCATTATGTGCAAAATCACTTCGCAAGGGCATAAGTTGAAGGCTGGCGAAGAGGAAAAATTATTTGATATGTTCTATCAAGGCGCGCATGCAAAAGAAATGCAAAAAGGTGTGGGGCTTGGACTTTATTTATGCAAGGCAATCATAGAAAAACATGAAGGAAAAATGTGGGTTGATACAAAAGATGGTAACTTTACGGTAGTATTTTTTTTGAAAACTAATATATAAATGCAAGCATAATATTAATGCTAGATATTGAAACTATACGCAGCACGGAAAAAGACAATGAAGCTGCTCTTAAAAAAATTATTCATAAATATAAAAAGCGTAAGTTTGATCAATATAATTATAAAATGGAATATTCAAATATTGATATTTTAAATAAATATGTAAAATTTGGATATTTTGAATTTAGAAATAGAGAAGGTATACTTTGCTATGCAGTGAATAATTTAAAATATCTAGATAAAATTAAGTCATATAATCAGGATTATGTTTTTTTTATTACTAAAAAAGAAATGCATGATGTATTTTCTAAAAACTTTTCTGAACAAAAAACAGACTTTGCTTTAAATCATTTGAATAGGGTTAGCCCGAAATATAGCGCTAAGAATATAGATTACAGCAAATATATCCTATTAATTAGTTTTGTTTTTATTAATTGCTTTGTATTTTTATCTTATATATTCAATATTTTTAATAATATAATTTACCTAAGCTATACAATATTAAAAACAATATTATTATATGTTGGTATAAAGAATTTTAAAACAAAAAATGCACCACTGAATCAAACGCAAGATTTGCCGGTTTACACTATTTTAATTCCGCTATATCGTGAAGTGCACAAAGTAGATTCGATTTTGAAAGCTATAAAAAATATTAACTACCCAGCAGATAAATTAGATGTAAAAATCATCATAGAAGAGGATGATATATTAACAAAAAAAGCGCTAATAGTTAATGATATAGCAGAATATATTCATATCATTAAAGTTCCATACTCTTTGCCTAGAACCAAGCCTAAAGCAATGAATTACGCATTAAACCTTGCTAGTGGGAAGTATTTAACAATATATGATGCAGAGGATGAGCCAGAACCTAACCAGTTATTGAAAGCGGTGTCTGATTTTGAAAATTTACCAAAAGAATATGCATGTTTGCAAGCGAGACTAAATTTTTATAATGCCAGATTTAATATATTAACAAGATTTTTTAGTATGGAATATGGTATATGGTTTAATTTTCTAATGAAGGCGCTAGATTTTTTTCGTATGCCAATAACATTAGGGGGTACAAGCAACCATTTCAAGACTGATATTTTGAAAAAAATCGGAGCGTGGGATGCTTATAATGTAACAGAAGATGCAGATCTTGGCCTCAGATTTTATTTAAATGGCTATAAAATAAAGATGCTAGATTCTTGTACCATGGAAGAAGCACCGACTAATATAACAGATTGGCTATTGCAAAGAGCGCGGTGGATCAAAGGCTATATACAAACAATTTTTGTATTTAATAAATCAATTACAAAATCATGTAAAATACCCGTGCTTCATGTAATATGCACGTATTTTTATATTGGTTTTTCTGTTTATATGTTTTTGTTTAATCCCATTTTAATTATGTATTTATTCTTGAAGAGCTATGATTTTATATATAATATTTGGATTATCAATGGCATTGTTGCACTGATATATACATATAGCTCTGTGTGTGCTGCGCTATGCTGTTGCGATTTTAAGTTTGTAAAATTTTCTGCGCTTGATATATGCTCTGTAATATTATGGCCATTTTACTTTATTTTGCACAGCCTGGCTGCATATAGGGCTATATGGGAATTATTTACAACCCCGTTTAGCTGGAATAAAACGCCGCATGGCATTGATGAGCAAATTATTCCAATAGAAAAAGAGTGATTTAATGAGGGGGCAGAATATTATGTGATTTTGGCGCACCAACTTGCGGGGTAATTTAATACTTGCCAATAATTTTAATATATGTATAATACAAAATCCTAGTGTAGCAACTAGAAAAATTTCAGCAGCGTGGCCGTGGTATGCCTAGTAATAAAAAATTTGATATTTTTTTTTTCTGCTGAGTAACACAAAATGTAACTTTGTTAAATACCAAAATAGGAATTAATTATGCCAAAAATGAAAAGCCATTCCGGGGCTAAAAAGCGCTTTAAACTTACTGCTAGCGGTAAGGTGAAAGCAGGACAAGCTGGTAAACAGCACTTTATGAGACGTCGTACAAAATCTCAACTTCGTAATCAAAGGGGTACAGAAGTACTTTGCGACCAAGACGCAAAAAGATTAAAGAAAATCTTCCTTCCAAATAGTTTATAATATAAGTAGAGTAATAATATGACACGTGCAAAATCAGGTAAAATATCAAAAAATCGCCATAAGAAAATTATAAAAATGGCAAAAGGCTTCAGAGGCAGAGCTAAAAATTGCTTCAGAATTGCTATTGAAAGAGTTGAAAAAAGTCTTCAATATGCATATCGCGACAGAAGAAATAAGAAGCGTGACTTCAGAGGTTTGTGGATTCAAAGAATCAATGCTGCTGCTCGCCAGCATGATATGGTATATTCAACATTCATGGGTGGCCTGAAAAAAGCAGGCATTGAAGTGGATAGAAAAATATTAGCAGAAATGGCGGTAAGTGAGCCAGAAGCATTTGCAGCTATTGTTGAAGAAGTAAAAAAAGCTAGCTAATAATTAGCTTGAGCTCTAGATTAATCCATATTAAGAGATCGTTGTTTTCTGTTTAGATTGTAAGTAACAATGAATAAATATAGATCTTAAATTCAAATAACTCTAAAGATAAGTCACTTTAGAGTTATTTTTTATAAAGATTAAGCTAGATAAAAAATTTGTTACTACTAGTGCATTTATTGTAAATTTAATTCCTGTCTATGCGGGGTCATTGTATTGTTCACATAGTTAATTCTCTCTTGAGCCGCCAATTAAATTTACTGTATTAAATATATAATATCTATGAAATTCAATTTTAATATAAAATCAAAACATAAAAAAGCTCGCAAAGGTGTGGTGCAAACTGCTCATGGAGATATTCAAACACCAGCTTTTATGCCAGTTGGCACCAGAGCAACTGTTAAAGCAATGCTTCCAGAATCTGTGAAATCTACAAATAGCGATATTGTTCTTGGTAATACATATCATTTAATGTTAAAACCAGGCGCAGACAGAATAGAAAAGCTTGGAGGTCTCAGAAAATTTATGAATTGGAGCGGCCCTGTGCTTACAGACTCTGGTGGTTTTCAGGTAATGTCTTTATCTGATCTCAGAAAAATCACAGAAGAAGGGGTGGAGTTTAGATCGCATATTGACGGTAGCAAACATATGTTGACGCCAGAATATTCAACTAAAATCCAGCATCAGCTAGATAGCACAATTACAATGGCTTTTGATGAATGCACGCCATACCCTGCAACATTTGAGCAAGCAAAATCATCCATGGAGCTAACTTCCAGGTGGGCAATTAGGTCTAGAGATGCGTACGATAAGCGCCCTGGCTATGCACAGTTTGGGATTATGCAAGGCGGTGAACATAAAGAGCTTAGAAAAAAATCTGCAGAAGATTTGATAAATATAGGCTTTGAAGGCTATGCTATTGGTGGCCTTGCAGTTGGCGAGGGGCAAGAAGTGATGTTCTCTGTGCTTGATTATGCGCCAGATTTTCTGCCCCAAGATAAACCAAGATATTTAATGGGAGTTGGAAAACCTTCTGACATTATTGGCGCAGTAGAGAGAGGCGTTGATATGTTTGACTGCGTTATTCCAACAAGGTCAGGAAGGAACGGTCAGGCCTTTACTAAAAATGGTACTATCAATATAAGAAACAGCAAATATGCAGATGATGCATCGCCACTGGAAGATGATTGCCCATGCCCAGCATGCACGCATTACACACGTGCTTATTTGCATCATACGGTCAAAGCTAAGGAAATGATCGGTTCAATGCTAATGACTTGGCACAATATTCAGTATTTTCAAGATTTAATGCAAAGAATACGCGAGTATATAGAGCAAGGCAAAGATTTCGATTTTGACTGTTAAATGTTGCCAATAATTACTCAAGGCTTTAATCAAATTTGCTGCAAAATTTAGAGAAAAACTTATTTTTATAACCGCTTAACAATAGCCTAAATTTGCCCGCTTTTTTTATTGAAGATTCAAACATAAGATTATTAATATCTATTTAGATACATAAAACTATTCTGAATTATCATCATGAACACCGCTTAAAACCGTAGCTGCATCATGGCCATCACTTTCTATGCTATCATCAGATGATATTAAAAGATTTGATAAGTCTGAAGATGAATCATAACTTGTGTTATCGCCGTCGCTTTCATTATCATCTGCGTTTTCCGATAGGTCGATAATGGTCATTGAATTATTTGATATAGATTTTATTTTGTTATGATTAGCTTGTTTATCAAAAATAATAAGTTGCTGGCCATCCTTATTAATATATAGCTTCGTTGTATATATTCTGTTGCCAGCATTAATTTTTAATTCAAACAATTTATTGCCTATGTTTTTAATGCCATTTTGACCTAGACCCCTTGTAGAAAATTCTTTGCTTAGAGCTGTTTCAAACTGATTTACAAGCATAGAATCTAATTTTTTTAGTAATTTACTATCAATTTTAGCATAGAGATTATCTCCAACTTTTATTGTACCTTCATTATCTGCGCAATGCTCTATGTCTTTTATTTTCCAAACGCCTGAGTTTTCTTTTGAATTAGTTTCTGGGTCTAGGGTAAAATTTTCTTGACTAATTTTCTTCAAACTTTTAAAGAAACATTTTAACTCATATGCATTAAAAGCTTCAAAATCCACCATAGTGATATCTGTATATTTAGCCAAATTATATATATATTTTTCATCTACAGGGTCCGCTTCTACTCTGTATACGAAATCTTCTGCATCAATAGCAGAAAGAGGTATAGAAGGTTCAGCTATGATGGGTGCATCATTTTGTGTAACAGGTGTATCTGTTGTATCAATATCTTCTTCGTCTTTTGTAATAAGAGGCTTTTTCTCTGGCTTCTCTTTATTAGCTGCTTCTTTTTCTTCTATCTGCTTTTGTTTAGCAATCTGCTCTGCGCGCAATGAGTCATCAATAGATTTTTTTATTTGTTTAGCAGCTGATCTATAAATATCTATTTTAGATAAATTATCTTGAGGGGCGCTGGTAGTGCTTATATTTTTTTCTAAGGCGCTAAAGAATCGCATTGCCTGATGATATGTTTTATGGTCTTTTATTTGACCAATTAAAATTGGAGCAGTGTGGCTTAGTAAAATATCAAGATGTTGAATGCTAACGTTGCAATCTAGCACATTAATAGCTGACTTTACATCATTAAAACGTATATAAAGAATTGTTTCGCAACAAAGCAGCTTTTGCATTTCCTTAGTATTCGTCAGATTTGTGTGATTATTATTAAATGATTGCATTAAATCATTTAATAGATTGGGGGCTATTTTAGCTTCTACATCACTTAAATGAGAGCTAACTAAAGTTAACAATGTGCTTACAGCCTGTTGCGTAGTTGATGTTTCTATTGTCTTTTTGCATTGTTGCATATCGTCATCGCTCAAACCATAGCGTTTTATATATAGATGTTTAATTATCATGCAAAAATTAATAAGATTTTGATATTCACCTTGGTATAATTTATTAATATCTGCATAACAAGTAATCTTTTGTTGTTCATGAAACTCGGCTTGTGTGATTTCATTTTTCCACAGATCTTGCAATATATTTAATAATTTTATGGCTTCAACATCTTTAACTTTATTTGTTAAAGGCTGAAATTGCGCTAACATAGAGTGATCAAATTCAGTATTTTGTATTTTATTAATAAATTGCATTATTAAATCTAAGTTAGCTTCGTCATCATTATATTTTGCTTGGTATGTGGACAATAATTCTTTAGATCGATCAGGGTCTGAGTTGCTTAAAGATAGACCGTAATTATATGTTAACGCATCTAATACTTCTTCTAGATGATCAGATATAACAAATTCTTCTTTTTGCACTTTGTCTGTAAAATATTCATATGCACCTTTTATTATTTTATTGGCTGTGCTCTCATCATATTTTTGCACCCTAGTATATACATCATTAAAAAAACTAATTACAGGTGCTACATTATCCTTAGATAAATTGTTTTTTAGATAGTTTTCTGCTGGTTCATATAATTTAGCATCATAGTGAAGAGACATTATGAATATTGAATACATAACCATAAAAAGCGTTTGTATTGGGGTGTCTAGAGACTCTCCTTCTTTTATCAACCAGTTATTAAATTGATAAATATTTTTATCCTTTGGCAATGATTTGGTTGTAAATACTTTAAGCAGCTCTATAATCGGCGAGTCTGTTATAATAAGTTCTGTTTTTATTTTGGATAAATCAACGCCATTTTTATATTTATTGAAAACTAACTTTTGTGTTTCTGGTAAAGTTTTGCTATGACTTTTGGCATGTTGATATAATTCTTTTAATAATTTCTTTTTAGCTATTGTTTTTTTAGGAAACTTTATATAATGCAAAAAATTATATGTATCTTTACCTTGCGACGCTATTGCTATTCCACCTTGGTTTGTTTTGATTGTATGCAAATCTATAAGTTCTTGGGCGGTATTTGCAATTAGCAATTTTAAAATGTTCACACTATCTTTGTTCTGGGTGCTAACAATATCAGCAGCAATCATTAAAGGAGTGCCTAATTCAGGTGTTATAAAATTTATATTAGCGCCCTTTTTAATTAATGTTTGAAGCAAATTATAGTTATTTTGTACGATGCAGCTATACACTAATGTTTCTTCTAGTTGAGCTATGTTTTCTGGGTTTGGGTAAAATTCTTGGCTATTATTTGCGTCTTTAGATGAAGATAGTAATATTATACCTCTGTTAATATAATCTTCAATTAGAATTGAGTTTTTGCTGCAAATCTTGCTATATGAACTTAAACTATGTGGAGACGAGTAAATAAATTTCTGTATAGTTTGATCTGTAATTTGAAATTTTTTTGTAAATTTATTAAATAAATCATATTTCTGAGTAAAAAATAGACGTTTCATGATTTCTAATAGCATTTCTGGCTGTGTATGCACTATTTGTGTAATTAATTCAATATTAAATTCAGCTTCATTCAATAATTTTTGTGATTGCGCTTGATTTAATTTTTTTGTGTTACTACTCTTTGATGAGTGTTTATTTTTAGGCATAATAAATGATAAATAAGGTTAAATTATATATTAAAAATATATTAATATTTATTAATTGTCAAGTTGATTTTATACCTATAACTAATTCATTGAAAGTGCTAGATTTACAAAGCCTGACATAATTATCTAAAAATATTTAAAATCACATCAAAATACACCAATCTTGGTTTGTATTCCAGGTGCCAAGCAAATTATCTTGTTGCTCTTTTGCTGCTGCATCCATATCTGCTTCATATGCATGCGCGCGAGTAAGCAAGTCTTCATTGAGTGTTTGTTTGTAGCTTTCTGGTTTTTCTGCGGGTTTTATATCACTATTTTCTAGGATATAAATAATTTTCTTGCTGCTATGCTTGATGATATAATTTGCAGCAGAGTCGTCTAGTTCCGTGCAAACCACGAACTCATTTTCATCATATTGTTTTGTAGAAAATGGTATATTATTAAATGATTTTGCAGGAATGAAGAAAAAATATTCAAATGCATCTATTAAATTTTCAGAATTCGTATATTCAAAATTATAGGCATTGCCATTTTTTATGTAATCCCACATTTTGCCTTTGTCAATAAAATGATAAAATCTAGGTCCAAACACATCTTTCGCTTTTGCAATAACATCTGCAATAGTTACAGTTTCTGGGGGGTGATTGTTGTTTACGTATAAATTATCGTATATTTCATTTAACTTAATAGTGATTTTTATATTTATTTTTTGAGCTAAATATAGCTCTATTGATTTTTTAAAAATTTTGCCCATTGAAGCTTCTCCAGGTATAATACACAACGAGAGTATGATATAGAATGTAATATAATTTAGTCAAGAAATTTCATTAATTCTTGATCCATTTATATGCATGTGGGTTACTGAATAATTTTCTCAAAAATTGATTATTAAGAGCGTGGCTTGTTTTGTAGCCATGAATATGAGCAACTAAGCTGCTGCCAGATAGATACATATCGCCAAACAAGTCCAGCATTTTATGGCGTACAAATTCGTTATCGTGCCGCAGGCCGCCTTGGTTCAAGATCTCTCCTTTATCTATGCCGATGGCATTATCTAAAGATGCACCTTTTGCAAGGCCCTTACTTTTTAAATATTCAAGCTCATGCAAAAAACCAAAAGTCCTTGAGTTTGCAATATCATCTTTGAAGCTTGAATTTGGAGTAAAAATTTGATGCTGCTTGCCAATTGCAGGATCTTCAAAATCAATAGTTAAATCTATTATAGTTTCGTCTGCTGGAGTTGCAATAATCTCGCTGCCACTATCTTCTATTTGAATTTCTTTGAGTAATTTGAGAGTCTTACCAGGAGCATTTTGCTGCAATTTACCCGCGCATTCTATCATAAAAACAAAAGGTTTGCTGCTTCCGTCCATAATTGGAACTTCCGGTCCGTCTAGCTCTATAATTAAATTATCAACCCCGCACCCCCAAATAGCAGCCATTAGATGCTCTATTGTAGAGACGTATATGTTTGCATCGTTTTTTATAGAAGAGGAAAGCTTGGTATCAAAAACTTTATCATAAGATGCAAGGATTTTATTATCAACTTCAGAGACATCAGTTCTGACAAATATAATACCAGTATCTGCTTTGGCTGGCTTTAGAGTAAGTTGAGTTTTTTTGCCAGAATGTACCCCTATGCCAAAACAGCTTATTGGTTTTTGTATAGTTGTTTGCATAGGTTTTTATATTTCAAGATTCTAAGTTGTTTTTATAATGATCAAGCAAAGTTTGTTATTTTTAACACATCTAACATTATAAAATTATTGCTATTTACAGGCAATTAAATTATTATTACTAAATATTTCATTATTTTTTGAAAAAAAGTCTAGACCTTATGCAAAAGTTTTGCTATAAAGTGTCTAAGCAAAATTATTCCTCGGTAGCTCAGTGGTAGAGCAAACGGCTGTTAACCGTTCGGTCGCTGGTTCGAATCCGGCCCGAGGAGCCATCTGTAGCATATTCTTAAAAGTTCCTCTTAAATATACAATATTGTAAATTTAACTCGCGTTTATGCAGTTTCATTGTCTCGGCAATGCAGTGTTTACGAGCACCTCGCTAGTGACGAATTTTTCGCCATTTGGTAGTTCCATCTCTTAAATCTTCTATTTCTATATTCTTTTCTAGTAATTCATTTCTTATGGAATCAGCTTTTTGCCAATCTTTTACTTTTTTTGCATTGTTTCTTTGGTTAATTAAATTCTCAACATAATCTGAGTCAATATCTGCAGAGAACCATTCGTTGCTAGTTTTATTCATTAACCCCAAAAATTTAGCGCAAGAAAGCAGTATTTCAGCAGATTCTGAATCTTGATTTTTAAATATTTTTTTTGCATGATTATTCATAATAACTATTGCCTTATTTACATTCATGTCATCGCACAGAGCTTCCATGAAATCAGTAGGTATTCTTGATATATCATTTGACATTTCAAGACCCAAAGAGTTAATTGCTCTGTACCAATAATCTAGTGTATGCTGCGCATCCTTTATTGCTTTTTCATTATAATCTAGAGGCTTTCTATAATTATTGCTCAGTAAAAATAGCCTAATTACATCTCCTGGTATGTTTTTTTCTATTAAATCTTGAACAGTAATAAAATTACCAAGAGATTTACTCATTTTTTCGCTATTGACGGTTAAAAAGCCATTATGCACCCATGTTTTTGCATATTCAGACCCTTCAAAAGCGCAGCAGCTTTGTGCAATTTCGTTAGTGTGATGAGGAAATATTAAATCAGCCCCACCGCCGTGAATATCGAAAGTTTCTCCAAGGAACCTATAACTCATTGCAGAACATTCTATATGCCAGCCTGGGCGTCCAATTCCAAATGGGCTGTTATATTTTGCAGATTCAGGATCGCTGTCGTTGCATGGTTTCCACAATACAAAATCTCCGCTATTTCTTTTGCCTTCGGTGGGCTGAATCCTTACAGAGTCGCGAGCATCATCAAAAGATCTACCAGATAATTTGTGATATTTATGCGCTTTAGAAACATCAAAATAAACATGCTCATTGCTAATATAAGCAATATCTTTGTCGAGTAATTTTTGGATGATTAAAATCATATCATCTAAATGCTCAGTAGCTTTTGGTTCGATGTTTGGTCTTAGGCAACCAAGATATTCCATATCATGATGAAAATATTCTGTTGTTTTTTTAGTAAGCGACTGAATGGAAACATCATCTTTTCTTGCTTTATCAATAATTTTATCATCTATGTCTGTTATATTTCTGACATATCTAACATTATCGCTTCCATAGAGGTGATTTAATATTCTATATAAAATATCATAAACCACTACCGATCTGGCGTTTCCGATATGAGGTCTATCGTATACTGTCGGGCCACAAACATACATTTTAATTAATTTAGTATTTAATGGTATAAAATTTTCAGTTTGTCTTGAAAAAGAATTAAATAGTGTTAGTTTCATATTATCAGTAAATTTTATTCGATTAATTTTTGAATTTTGTCTATCATAATAGTCATATTACACAATAAAATAAAGTTAAAATATGGAAGAATACTCTAAATCTACAGAAAATAACATAGTTGAACAAAAAATTAATATCCAAATTATTACTTTTTGTACTATTATAATAGTATTAATTCTTACTTTTATATCTTTTATTCATATATATGCAGGAAAAAGAGATGAGGTAATTAAGGATTTAGAGAATGAGTCAATACATCTAGAAACTCTGATTTCTGATTACTTAGACCATTCTGGTTTTTTTATTAGTTTGATTGGTCGGCATATAAAATCAGATCCTAAAAATATAAATCATATCAATAAAATATTTAAAGATCATTTTGAATCGGAAGATTCAAACCAACGATTTGGTTGGCGAAAATATAGCTGGGTAGATGACAACTATAAAGAAATTGTCACAAGCACTCAAGGAATAATGCAAAGCCCACGATTAGTTGGTTATGTAAAAAAACAAATAGCAAATTCATATACAGAAAAATCTAATAAAAATAGCATTTGGTTCTATAATCAAAAATATGATGATAAATCAAGTAATTTAAAAATAGTAAATAATTTATTTTCTGATCAGAAAAAATTTGTTGGTTCTGTGGTGCTTAGTTATGATATTAAAACAATGGTAGATACTTTGAACTCAAGAAAGAAAAATGAAAAAACTAATTTTATTATCTTAAAAAAGAATGAATTATTAGAAGGCAATAAGGATTATGAAATTGTTGCAAAATCACAAAAGCAGTTTTTTTATATATTAGAAAACAAACAGGAGAGTGCCTTAAAAGCAAGAGAGAATGTTTTGAAAAAGATCAAGCGACTTAAGGTGAAGGACAAACATTTGGACATGATAAGTGGAGCTAACTATCACATAAGTAGGCTAGAAAATCTACCATTTATAATTATTGTCAGCATAGATAGTAACATTATTCGCGAGGATATAATAAACGATCTTGCCAAAAGTTTTATATTAGTATGTATTTTTGCGATGCTTTCTATGTTTACTATAATCTTTATATATAAACGCGAGACTTATCTGCGAACCAAATCAGAGAAGGCGCTCATTATGGTTAAAAATGCCAATAAAACTAAAACAAGTTTCTTGGCTTTTACTGCTCATGAAATCAGGTCGCCTCTTGGATTTATATTAACAGGCTCTGAAGTCATGAAAAAAGGTTTATTTGGAAAAATGCCAGAAGCTTACACAAATTATGTGAATGGTATTAATAAAAATGCAAAACTTATTTTAGACTTCATTACAGATATACTTGATGAAAATCAAATAGTGGAAGGACATTTTAAAATAGTTAATACTACATCAAACCTAAGTGATCTTGTGCAAGAAGCGATACAAATTAATAAGGCGAGATTCGATAAAAGAAAAGTAAATATAAAAGAACAAATAGCAGATGATTTGCCAATGCTTATTTGCGACAATAGAAGAATGGTGCAAATATTGAATAATTTAATTTCAAATAGTATAAAATATTCTAAAGATGGCACAACTATCACTATTAGCGCCGAAATTATTGATAAATGCTTGCATATTAATGTTGCAGATGAAGGAATTGGTATGAATGAGGAAGAAATACCGCTAGCACTTAGTGCTTATGGAATGCTGAGAGATGGAAATTATCAAAAAACAGGATCGTACGGTCTTGGTCTTGCCATTGTTAAGATGTTGCTTGAAGCTCATGATGCTAAATTTTATATTAGCAGCGTGAAAAATAAGGGAACAGACATAAAAATGATTTTTCCAAAATATAAATTAATGTATAAAAATAAAAATGTCAGAAAAAAATAACCAAGATTTTATTAGAAAGATAAAAAAATTACCTATATCTATTCCAATATTAGTAACTTTTATATGTTGTTATGGTTTTGCTATATTATATTCTGCAGCAGCTGGTAATTTAAATCCATGGGCATATAAACAAATAATGGTTTTTTCAGTAGTGATGCCTGTTTGTTTTTGTATTGCGCTGGTAGATATTAAAATAATATATAGTTTTTCTTATATATTTTATATCATTACATTAATTGCACTTATTGTTGTTGAATTCACAGGGAAAACTGCAATGGGAGCAACGCGGTGGCTAGACCTTGGCTTTGTGAGTTTGCAGCCATCTGAGCTTGTAAAAATTGCAATTATTATGGTGTTAGCTCGTTACTTTAATGAAAACCCGGAATGTAATTTACGCGATCTTTCATTGGTAAAACCCATATTGCTAGCTATATTACCTATTTTACTTGTGATAAAGCAGCCAGATCTTGGAACTGGTATGATTACTTTAATGGTAGTTGTGGTTTTGTTTTTTGCAAGTGGCATTCGGATGATATATTTTAAAGTATGCGCAGCAATCGGTCTTCTGTCGATGCCAGCAATTTGGTATATGATGCATGATTATCAAAAAAATAGAGTGCTTACATTTTTGTACCCAGAGCGTGACCCGCTTGGCACTGGCTATAACATAATACAATCTAAAATAGCTATTGGTTCTGGAGGGTTACTTGGCAAGGGTTATATGAGTGGAACCCAAGGGCACTTGAGATTCTTGCCTGAATATCAAACGGATTTTATATTTTCTTTTTTAATGGAAGAGATGGGTTTTTTAGGCGGAATGTTTTTACTTTTTTTATATTGTTTATTGATAATGCGCTGCTTGATTGTTGCATTAAATTGTAGATCTAGATTCGCCTCGCTACTTAGCATAGGCTTAATTAGCTTATTTTTCTTCCATATATTTATAAATATTGCTATGGTAATGGGCATGCTGCCTGTGGTGGGCATACCGCTACCACTAATGTCTTACGGCAGAACAACTATGGCTTCAATTTTATTAGGATTTGGTTTGATTATGAATATGGCAGTTAATCAATATAGAAATATATAAATAATGAAAATATTAAAATACATAATAAACAAAATAAAATCTATTATATTGATGGTTTTGATATATTTATATTTAATACTAATTTTTGTATCCCCTTTTGAATTAACAAAATATATATATTACAGCGAAATTTTTCCAGCCATTGATCTAGGGGTTCTATACTTTATTAGCAATAAATACAGAGTAAAATATTGGCATTTGTTTATAGTTGGATTCTTTTTCGATAAATTATATTCAATGCCACTTGGCACTAACTCTCTTATATTAATTTTATCTCAAGGTTTTATAAATTATTTAAGGCAATGGTTCTTGATAAAAAAATATACAATAAATATAATGCTATTTATTCCATATTGCTTTAATGTTATAATTTCAAGGTATATAATTGTAACTATATATAGCCGTCATTATATAGAGATAGAAAGTGTGCTATTTTATATTTTAACAACTATTTTATCATATCCATTAATTTTTGCTTTGATAGATAAACCACTAAAAAACTTAAGGAATAATGCGCAATAGAAACATTAAAACCAATCAGAATATTACTAGAAGAACATTCGTAATTGGCGCAGGCAAATTAGGTTTATTGTTTATTTTATCATGTAGGATGTTTTATATGCAATTCATCAAGAAAGATGAATATAAAACTCTATCCGATAAAAATAGGATAAAGATTATTCCTCTCACCCCAAAACGCGGCACTATTTTGGACAGAAATAATAACATAGTTGCACAAAATAAAATCTGTTTTAACTTAATGCTAGATAAAAGTACAAAATATTCCTATAAATCTGAAATAGAGACAATAATTAATATTTTAGATCTAGACCAAGAGCAAGTGCAAGAAATAACAAAAAGAGTAGCTCGTGGTGGTTATAGAATTCCTGTATTAATAATAAATCAAATGGAGTGGAGTCAAGTTGCATCTATAGAAGAAGGAAAAGCTAATTTAAAATCTTCATTTATAGAAACAGGTTTTGAAAGATATTATCCAGAAGGAGAGGCAGTAGCACATTTGATAGGCTATATGGGCAAGTCTAGCTCAAAAGAAAAACATGTATATGACAATAATTTTAAAGTTGGTAAAAACGGTGTTGAACGCCAACATGAAAATATTTTACAAGGTGAATTTGGATATAAAAAAACAGAGGTAAATTCCCGCGGCCGGCATGTAAGAGAAATTGAAAAAAAATCTAGTGTAACAGGCAATAAATTAAAATTAAATATAGATCTTGAATTACAAAAGAAATCACTTGAATATCTAGATGAAAGGGGGTGCAGTGCTGTTGTTATGGATTGCACAAATGGAGATGTTGTTTTATACTCTTCAGCACCTGGCTATAACCCTAACGAATTCAATAAATTATCTAATAAATATTGGCGTGAATTGATTAATAATCCATATAATCCGTTGATTGATAAAATAACCAAAAGCCCTTATCCTCCAGGTTCGGTTTTTAAAATAGTTACAGTTCTTGCTGCTCTTGAATATGGTATTGATCCAAAACAAAAAATAAATTGTACTGGCAAACCAATGCTCGGAGGGAGATATTTCAGATGTTGGAGACATTCAGGGCATGGCCCAATTAATATGACAGATGCATTAAAGAAGTCATGTAACAGCTATATGTACTGGATTGCTAGAAAAGTAGGAGCTGAAAATATTTCCAATATGGCAAAAAAACTAGGGTTTGGCGATATAAGTGGCATTGATTTACCTGGAGAAGTAAAAGGTATAAATCCATCTCCAGAATGGAAATATAAACGATATAAGCGAAAATGGACAATTGGCGACACTCTCAATATGGCCATAGGGCAGGGCTATAATCTATGCACGCCGCTACAAATTACCAGAATGATGGCGGTGATTGCAAGCAAAGGTAAGCTATTTACTCCTTCTTTGGCATCGGGCCAGAAAAATTCATATATTAATGCCGAAATACAGCAAGAGCATTTACAAATAATTAGCGAAGCTCTGTTTCAAGTAGTTAATGAGCCAGGGGGAACAGGTTATGCAAATAGAATTTGGCAGCCAAATATGCTGCTTGCTGGCAAAACTAGTACTGCCCAGGTGCGTTCTAAAAAAAATGCTAAAGATAATTTAAGCAGAGCAGATGTTGCATGGGCAAGTCGTAACCATGCTGCATTCTCTGGCTTTGCGCCATATCATGACCCAAAATATGCTATTACAGTATATTACGATCATGGCGGCGGGGGCGGGAGTTCTGCAATGCCAATAGCCAAAAAAATAATGCTAGATATTATGCAAAAATATTCATAAAAAACAAGGGCAATCATGCATCTTTAAAGTATTGAAAATATATGTGCAATATTATTTTGATCTTCACTAATAATAAAATAAGCTTTTATATATGTATGTGCGCAAAGAAGCTCTACTTTCTAGCCAAATAGAAGGCACTCAAAGTTCCTTATCTGATTTAATTTTATTCGAACAAAAACAAAAGCCAAATGTTGCCGTAGATGATGTAGAAGAAGTGTCTAATTATATAAAAGCCTTGAAGCATGGTATCAAACGTATGGAAGATGGATTCCCTTTATCTCTAAGACTCATAAAAGAAATACATGCTATATTATTATCTGGAACATTTGGCTTTGATAAATTACCTGGGCAACTGCGAAATTCACAAAATTGGATTGGAGGAACTAGGCCAGGTAATGCATTATTTGTACCACCTCCAATAGAAATTTTAAACGAGGCGCTATCTAATTTGGAAAAATTCTTACATAATAAACAAAACTCAGTATTAATTAATGCTGCAATCGCGCATCTCCAATTTGAAACCATACATCCATTTTTAGATGGGAATGGACGCATGGGAAGGTTACTTATTACCCTACTCTTGATACAAAATAAATTATTAGACTCACCTATTTTATATTTAAGTTTATACTTTAAAGAAAATAGATCTCTCTATTATAATTTACTGCAAGAAACAAGGAAACAAGGTACCTGGGAAACTTGGATAGAGTTTTTTTTAAACGGTATATTATATACATGCAAGCAAGAGATAGAAACAATCAATAAGGTAAATAATTTATTTGCTCTGGATAATGCCAAAATTGAGACATTAGGGCGGCAACGTTTTAGCTGCCAGGAAACTTTAAAATGCTTGCAGCTTATACCGCAAATATCTGTGGATAAATTAGCTGAAAAATTAAACACATCAAAACCTACGGCTAGAACATCTTTAACACAACTACTCAAGCTAAATATTATTGAAGAAATCACAGGCAAGAAACGAGATAAAATATATGTATATAAAAAGTATCTTAATATTCTTGAACAAGGGACTAATCCTCTTTAACGGCAGTCCCCTCATTAGCTTTGCTAATCCTGGGTACTGGTTTTTGTATTGCAGACGTAAGTGCTCGGAGAACAAAATTCTTACTATGTGCGCGGTTCGCACGTGTAGAGTTTAAATTTTTTTTTAATTATATCTTCTGACAGTTTCATGACGTAAGTTTATTATACAAATTAATAGTATTATATTGTAAATTTAACTTCCGTTTATGCTGTTTCATTGTCTCGCTCACCTACCCGAATATAGTATTCACTCAGCCAACTCTCGCGCAGGACTTTAATTAAATATACAATAACTTACCTGAACATATATGTGCAATATTATTTTGATATTAATGCACAAATAGCTGTCTTGGCTAAGATTTGTAAGTGTCTTGTCGCTGTACCTATAGTGGATGATTGATACTATTTTACATTATATTTTTCAAATTTTCCAGTTTCATTGGCGTAAAAATCTGCATCTTTTGGAGCTGGCTTTTTTTCTTTTATTTCGGGCCATTTTTCAGACAGTTCTTTATTAATCTGAATCCATTTTATTAAATCTGGAGACTCTTCGCTAATGGCATCAACAGGGCATTCAGGAACGCATACCCCGCAATCAATGCAGCCTTCTGGGTTGATAACTAGCATATCCTCCCCCTCGTGAAAGCAGTCAACAGGGCAAACCTCAACGCAGTCAGTATATTTACATTTTACACATTCATCGGTAACTACAAAAGTCATATTCTAACTCAAATTATTTAATTTTTGTTTCTTTATCAGTATATCCACTCTAATTAACAGCATTATTATAAAGTAAACTATAAAGCTGGCAAACATAATCATTAACGGCCAAAGCATAGAGCTATGAATAGATGGCCCTCCACTTCTAATAATACTAGCTGGCTGGTGCAAGCTATGCCAAATTTCTACAGAAAATTTTACTATGGGAACGTTTACAAAGCCAATCAAAGCTATTGCAGAAGCTGGTTTTTCTGCGCGCAAAATATTATTACCACTATGCACAATGATGATATAGCTAAGATAACTTAAAAATAAAACAAGCATAGAGGTAAGCCTTGCATCCCAGACCCACCATACGCCCCATATTGGCTTGCCCCAGATGCTTCCTGTTACAAGAGTAATAAGCGCAAACATGGCGCCAATTGGAGCTGATGCAATGGCAAAAATATAAGAAAGTCTTGTTTTCCATACTAAACAACAAAAGCTACAAACAGCTATAAAGCTATATATGCCAAGGCTCATCCAGGCGGCTGGAACATGTATATACATAATTCTTACCATTTCACCTTGCTGGTAGTCTGGAGGCGATGCAAAATGCGCAAAATATAATCCAGTAACCAGTAGGATGGGTAAAGATACATACATAATGGGTAGCAAGATTTTTTTTGCCTTGTAAAAAAAACCAGGGGTGATGAATTTATACATTATTTGATTACTATAGTTGAAAGAATATTATGAGAATAAGGCTGGTTATTATGAGTGAACCTACGATAGCTTGGATATTTTTCTGGCATACTGTATGTATCATCTGTGATATGTTTAAAGATTTCTATTTCTTCAATACATAGTTGCTTCGCTACAAAAGTTGGTAAATCAAACATATAATGATCTTTTTTCTTAGATTTTATAAAAAACTGGCTATTATTTACATCATCTTTCACAAAATTATTATAATATTCACTATCAACTTCATAGGAATATTGTGCTATAGCAGGGCCAATTATTGCCTTAATTTGTCTTGCACCGTTTGCCTGCATATTTTTTGCTACTTTTCCAATAATGCCAGCTTTTGCGCTCCGCCAGCCACAATGGGCAGCGCCAATAAGATTTCCACAATCACTTGCAAAAAAAACAGGTACGCAATCGGCAGTCATAATCGCTAGCGCTTGGTTATGATAATGAGTTATGGATGCATCAGCTTCTGGTCTGCTCTCAGACTTGCTTGAATTAGATATAGCAACATCTGCACCATGCACTTGATTTAAAAATAAAATGTCATTTATTTTGTAATCGCTTTTTATAGTTGCGATATTTTTGTCAATTTCTGCCATTTTTACAGCAGATACATTGTTTTTTTTCGAATAAACTCCTGTCGATCCTTTATAGTTAAGATCAAATATTTTATAATAAACTTTATCTTTAATAAATTCGAGTTCCATAAATGTGCATATATTAACAAATGATACTAAAATAGCAGATAATGCCCAAAAAGACAATATTTTACAAAATTTAGAGCGTAAATTAGCAAATAACTATGGGCTTGTGTCAATATTTGGAGCAGAAATAGAGTTTTATCTTGATAGCAATACAGATATAAATATAGACGCTCTAGAGAAATTAATTGGTTTGCGCATAAAAGCAGAAAAAGGCAAAAATCAATATGAAATAGAGCTGCAGCCAAATAAAAATGCTAGTCAATATGCGCAAAATATAATTAATATGCGCGCAAAAATTATATCAAACGCAAAGCTATTAGGCATGAATGCTAACTTCAGCCCAAAACCACATGCACAAGATTATGGCAGTTCTATGCATATACATATCAATTTTGAAAATGATAATGAGGATATAGAAAAATACGCACAAATATTATGCCATTATTGCAGAGATTATATAAATTATTTTTTACAAAATAAAGCAGATTATGCAAGGCTAGACCCTAATTTTATGGCGCCAACTCATATTTGTTGGGGCGGTAATAATCGAACCGCTCTAATTCGTATTCCTGATGCATATCCCAGGAGGCTAGAGCATAGATTGCCAAGCTCTGATGCAAACCCACATTTAGTGCTGCGCGCAATTCTTGAGTCAATTATACTCGGTCTTGAAAATCCGCATCTTATAACGAAAATAGGCAAGATTCATGGCAACGCATTTGACAAGCAATATAATTTACAAAAAATTATATATTAACTATTTTCTCCCTGCGTATGACGATTATTGCCACCCCCGAGTGAGCGTGTACGCGAAACGTGGCAATCTTGTAAGGTAGTGCTCAAACTAGATTTTATAATTCTCCAGTGCATTCATATTCATCATTATCATCCATTTTTTTAACCGGTATATAATCATTATTCATATCAACCAAATTACCCACACTATTAAAGCGAGTATATAAACTATTAGTTTCTTCTTGGCTATCTAGACTAGATTCTGTACTAGTCTTAGTATTTTTGCAATGATCACTGAAGAATATTGTTGCCCTTTGAAGCATTCCAAAACTTGCATTGCTAGAGCATATATTACCTTCCACTTTATTAATTATTTGCTCTATTTGCGTTGCTATTTTAAATAACTTAATAGCTTTTTCCATATTAGCGTTATTGATTTCATCGCCATTATGGTAATTATCTAATTCTATAAAATAAATATTTTTTGCCGTCTGCAGCAATGCATCAAACATATTTTTATCCAGCTTCTTTAATATTGCATTATTAACTACATCTATTAATTCTGATATTTTTTCTTCATTAAGAGATTTATTTGCAAGCTTTGTTAATTTGCTGTTACTATATTGACCGATCATTGAAAAAGCAGTCTTGCCACTATATTTATTAATATCCGAAATTATATTATTATATTCTTTATGCAGAATCATGATATTATTTTTATTTCCAGAGCTAAATAGTTTCAAATAAGCTTGGATGCTTAACACTGCATCGTCATATAATTTTGCGCATAAATTTGCTTTGAATATATCGTAATGAAGTTTCAGTTTTTCTGATTTAGTTAAATTTTTTGCCTCATCAAAATGTTTTTTCAAATATTTAATAGCTAACTCATGACTATTTATAGAGAAATATATATCTCCCATATTTTTATAAATTTTACTTTTTTCATACTCATTTAAATCAGAGTTTTTTGCATCTAAATCTTTTTCTAGCAGGGAGTATTCATCTATAGCACTATAAAAATATTTCTCAGCACTACCCTCTAAACCCTTAAATGCCTGAATTTTAGCTAGATGGTACAAACTCTCGGCGTAGCGATAGGCAGTATGTATTTTTAATGCACCTTTTTGCAGAGGGATTAGTTTACTACAAATTTTTAAGGCGCAGAAATATTCTTCTGCCTTTTCATAATTATTTAGCTTATAATAAATAAGACCATGCATATAATTATAATATATTTCCTCTTCTGTTCCTATATTTGTTAGGCTTGTTTTTATAAGCTTAGATTTTTTTAAATATTCCATGGCTTTATGATATTCTCGCTCATACATATAAATTGAGGAAATATCAATATATATATCAGCTCTCAGTATCAGGCCATCGTCACAACTTTCAGCCAAATTTATTAACTCAATGGCTTTTTCATATTCTTTCTTTGCTCTAGATGATTTGTGATTATTTAAATAGGATGCTGCTTTATAGTAATGGCATTCAGCGGATTGCAGATAATGCCCGTCATCTTTGTCTAACAGCTCACTGATACGCGTTGCTTTTGCAATAGCTGTAGATATTTCTTTTTGCACCGCCTCATCTTTGCTATTCATTTTTAATTTACATAAATTTATATATGCATATGCAATATCACGATTATTAATATTATATTTTTCAGCCAGCGAAATTGCTTTATTTAAATATTCATTGGAGTCAGCATAAGAAGAATCCATTATGCAAACTTCACCCATTTTTGCATTTATCATTATTAAACTATGAATATCTGCAGTATCACATAATATTGCGTCAGGGTACATTGATAGGGCTTTTGCGAAATATTCTTTGGTTTTAGGTATGTCTTTTAAGTCAAAATATGCATCACCAAGACGTTGATAAATAGCAGACAAAACTTGTTTGCAGGTGCCTTTATCTTCATGCTGTTTAAAGCCGTTCAAAGCTTCAAGGAAATATTTCTTAGCCCTGTCTATATCTTTAATTTTATGATATAAATCACCTTGTTTAAGTAGGCTAAAACTAAGTTCTAGATTGTTTGGCAAATGCTTGTATATTTCGCGTTTTATACCAATTGCTATAGCGCCATGATTAACAGCCTTTTGGTATTCTTCAGTCCTGATATATAGGGCATTATAGAGACTATGAATATTAGCTATATCTGCATTATATATATTATCTTTATATATTTTTTGATAAATTTCACAAGCTTTGTGATATGATTTTTTGGCGCTATCATAGTCACGTATTTCATAATGAACCATACCTATATTACAATATATTCCAGCTATACCAAGATGATATTGCTCGCCATCTAATTCCATTAATTTAGATTTTTTTGCAAGCTCAAACTCTTTTAGGGCTTTTTGGTATTTACGTGCGTTTTTGGAATCAATACCTAAGTCTAAATAACCAAGTGCTGAGTTATTTAAGAATTTATGCGCTGCTTTTTCCTCTTCTGCATTCTTTGCAAGTTGCAATAAAGATCCGCCTAGTAAATAATTGATTTCAGCAGTTACTACAGAGGTATTTTTATATAATACTGATGCAGTATCATATGCTTTTTGTAAAAATTTTGATGCAAGCAAGTAGTTTTTTTGTTCTTTAAAAGACAGGCCAATATTATAATAATTATTCAAAATAGCAAATTCTTTGGCCTCTTTGCCATAAATTTCTGTGTTGAGTTTCAATGAAGAAAAATGTGCTTTTTTAGATTCTTCGTAATCTTTAAGCATTAAATGGGCTTGACCAAGATTATTATATATATCTGCCATCATTTTAATATTTGCAGCTTCTTTGCAAGATTTGTCTGAACTTTTAGATAAAATTTCCCCTATATCTCGTGCTTTTTTTAAATAAAAAACGGCATTTTTGCCATCCTGCATTATGTTATATATAAGCCCCATATTATTATATAGGAAAAATAACTCTGGATGATGCGGCTCTTGTTTATATATTTTTTCTTTAATCTTTTTCGACTCTTCTAGGCAAATAATTGCTTTTTCTTGCCGGTTTGTATCAGTATATACATTGCCAAAATTATTATAAACATTTGCTTTTTTTAATAAAAATTCTTTGCTAGGGTTTTTGATACGATTAACAAAATCTATTGATTGTATATAATGATTTTCTGCTTTACCATATTGCTTCATATGAAAATAATTAAAAGCAACAGAGAAATGTATTTCTGATTTTCTATTTAGGTAATCTGAATCTGTTTTATTTTTGTATCTTTTTTCACATAGTTGGTCTGCTTGTTGAAATTTCCTCAATGCTTCATAAAAATTATTCACTTGAGTGCACGTTCTGCCGACGCTTAAATTATAAACTATTTCATCTTCAAGCTTTTGTTTCTGAAGTTTTTGTTTTTTTAATCTAGCTTTAGACATAAATTAATCCCTTGTTTTATTTATCACAACTTGCAGGATAAAATAGTTAATGCTTGTTAAAATAGCAAGCGAAAAATGGATTATTTTACTTTTTTATCATAACTGACGATTACGAGCTACCGCGCATGAAGGTACTATAAAACGCCGCTTATTTATGTAATTAATTCTATAACCGAAGAAATCATCGGTGTTTTTAATTTATGTTTTTGAATTAAATAATTTACACTTTTGGCAGCATTTATCCCTTCAACTAGTTTGGGGTAATTATTGAGTAATTCCTTATTATAGCCGCTATTATGAAAATCTATACCAAAGCTGGTATTGCGAGAATTGTTGGAATAACATGTTAGCACTAGATCCCCAATTACAGCAGGAAGCTTCAGAGACTCTTCTTTGCCGCCATAGAGTGCAGAAATTATTCCTATTTCTTGTAAAGCTTCACTAATAAGCCAGGATTTTGCATTTTCTCCTTGGCCACTTGCCATTAAAATGCCGCTTTTTATAGCTGCAACATTTTTAACCATGCTTGCAATTTGTACTGTTGCAAGGTCGGTGCTTGTGCTAATGTGAACATTTTGTCTTTGCAATATACCTGCTATTGATGCAGCTAGTTTTATATTTTTAGAAGTAATAGTAAAGGCTGTGAATTTATCCTCTGCAATTTCTTTTGCCATATTGGGGCCAGAAATAAAACCAAATTCATTGTTTAGTTCAGATTCAATCTTATCTGAAAATAATTGAATAGGGTTTGTGCACATTCCCTTTGTTGCTACTAAAATAATTTTATCATTAGCAACATTATGCTGTTTTATTTTATTTAGAATTTCTTCAAATGCAAAAGAAGGAACAGCGATCACTATTATGTCTGATTGCATAATATAAGCAAAATCTTCTGTAGCTTTTACTCCCGTAGGCAGGGCGCAATTCCCAAGATACTTTATGTTAGTGTGCTTATTATTTATTTCCGTAAGAACTTTCGCCTCGTTTGAATATATAAGGCACCCGCCAGTACTTCTTGCAATCATGCAGCTAAGGGCTGTTCCAAAACTACCGGCCCCAATCACTGCAAAGTTCTTTTTATCGTGCATATTAATTTCCTTTTAAGCTATTTTTGCAAGCATGTATTCTTCTTTATATTTTTCTAGCTTAGCTTCAACTATTTGTCCAGGGGTAAATTCACCTTCAAGCTTAACTGGAATAAAATTATCTGAATGTGCCATATTATTTTTTTCAATAAGCAGTTCTGTTGCTCGCCCTATATTATGTTTAAAGAATTTTTCTAGTTCTTTTTTGCCTTCTGCTCTCAAAATTGCAGCTCTTTCTTTTCTTATGTTGGTTGGCACTTGCGGCATTCTGGCAGCTGGGGTGCCTTCCCGCTCTGAATAAGGAAATACATGCAGATATTGCAATCCCGCCTCAGAAATTAATGATCTTGTATTTTCAAACATCGCATCTGTTTCTGTTGGGAAGCCAGCAATAATATCAGCTCCGAAGGAAGTCTCTGGGCGAAGAGCGCGTAATTTATGACAAAATTCTAAAACTTGCTCTCTATTGTGGCGCCTTTTCATGCGCTTTAATATCATATTATCACCCGCTTGTAAGCTAATATGAAAATGTGGCATCAGGCGTTTTTCATATGCCATCATATTAAATAAATCATCATCAATCTCAGCAACATCAATAGATGAAAGACGCAGTCTTTTAAGGTCAGGTACCAAATTAAGTAGACGTTTTATCATCGAAGCAAAGCTTGGTTTTCCTGGCAAATCTGCTCCATATGCAGTAACGTCAACACCGGTCAGCACAACTTCATTATAGCCATTATTTATAATTTCTTTAACTTGCGCTACAATCACTCCAATTGGTACAGAACGGCTATTACCTCTGCCATATGGAATCATGCAAAAAGTACATCTATGATCACAGCCATTCTGCACCTGTATGAAGGCGCGCGCTTTACCATCGAAACTCTTGATCATATGATTTGC
Source organism: Alphaproteobacteria bacterium (assembly GCA_020628955.1). Taxonomy (GTDB): domain Bacteria; phylum Pseudomonadota; class Alphaproteobacteria; order Rickettsiales; family Rickettsiaceae; genus Megaera_A. The sequence continues at coordinate 14,408 of JAHDEH010000005.1, read as the reverse complement.
AGTTTCTTTGACCGACATTATGTCATTCACCGCAACCCTTTGTTCGTCTAGCTTGTAGTAGTCAGGCGATAATTTCTCTTCATTACCAATTACCTTATCAACTTCTGGCATATCAGCAAACATTTTTGGCGTGTTTTGTGCTGCGCAGCCAGTTACAATAATTTTTCTATCTGGTTGCTGTCTTTTAAGTTTTCTGATCGCTTGCCTAGCTTGCTTTTCTGCTTCTTTTGTTACTGCGCAAGTATTAAATACGGATACATTATCTTCTGCAGAATTTTTTAGATTTTTCTTGATAATTTCGCTTTCATAAATATTTAATCTACAGCCAAAGCTTATCACTTCTTGATTTTTACTCATAGCAAAAATTCCCTTTAAAAATTTGCGTAGCTGGGCCTGTCATAATAAAATCTTCTGCTGATTTTTGCATAGCTAACTGCCCCAGTTTAAATTCTACTATTGCCGCGGCGCTAACCTTACCAAGTTTGCAAGCAGATGCGAATGATGCAATAGCGCCGCTACCGCATGCAAGGGTGAAACCAGCGCCTCGTTCCCACACTTTAAGATGAATTTTATTGCCGTCTATTCTAGCAAAATTAACATTAACACCATTTGCAAATAATCCATTGCTTTGCATGTTTTTGCCAATGATTTCCTGATCTTTTTCCGACAATTTGGAAAATATAACTAAATGTGGGTTGGCAACGTCTGCACATAATATCTCTTTTGGATTAATATTATATGCGCTAGCTACTGACCAAAGCTTTTCAGTGCTTGGCATCCATTGTTTGTCAAAACTAACCTTGCCCATATTAACTTTAATATTAGCTGCGCCGTGATACTCACAAATTACTTTTCTTCCATTGATGTTTAGAGTGATTTCTTTCTTTTTATACTCCCCGTAAATCAACGCAGATAAGCATCTCGATGCATTGCCACATGCAAGGGCGCTAGAGCCATCTTGGTTATATATAAACATATTTATATCCTCATTTTCATTATATTCATATATAATGAACTGGTCGCAACCAACGCCTATCCTGCGATCAGACATTGTTTTGACTAAATTTCTAACATCAATGTTATCAGATATATCTGTTTTGTTAATAATAACAAAATCATTGCCAAGACCATGCATTTTAACAAAGGGAATATAAATCATCTTTGGTTAATTATTAATTTTATGTTTCATAATTTGCCATTATATACTAATTTATTAAAATTGGCTAGTAAAGAATATGTTTTGCTGCGCGCGTGAGTCGTACCCGTCATCACGAATGAGCCATAGGCGAAATGTGGTGATCTTTTTCGGGTGGAATTCATATTCACGAGATTGCCACGGCAACGAAAACCTTACGGTTTTAGTACCTCGCAATGACAGTCCCCGTCATCACGAATGAGCCATAGGCGAAATGTGGTGATCTATTACGCCTGTATTCCTTCTCACAAGATTGCCGCGCTTTGCTCGCTGGTGACAAATAACTCTATACATCAAGATTGCTAACATTCAAGGCATTCGCATTGATGAAATCTCTTCGCGGTTCCACTACGCTACCCATCAAAGTAGAGATAATTTCTTCTGTATCATCAACATCATGAACATTAACTTGCAGCAATGTTCTTCTTGTGTCGTCTAGAGTTGTCTCCCATAATTGTTCTGAGTTCATTTCTCCAAGGCCTTTGAAGCGCTGCACGTTGATACCTTTTTTGCCGCTTTCTACAATAATATTCAGTAATTTAGTTGGTCTTTTTACTTTATATTCAGAGCTCTTAATTTGCAGGAGCACTTCACCCGCAAAAAAGATCTTAAATTCTTGTCCAATGTTATTTAATCTTATGAACTCAGGCGACTCTACTTGAGCTTTCAGCAGTGTTTTTGTAATTTTTACGCCTCTAACAAAACGGAAGAATTCAATCTTATCTTCATAAGCATTTACTTCCCAGTCAGTTTTGTCTGGGGCTGCAGCGCCTAAGTTAAGAGGCGCAAGTGCTGCAGCGATTTCAATTTTCTTATTTTCAGAAAATGCTTCTATATTCAGCAAGTTGTTTATTGCCAAACATTCCGCTATTTCACTATCAAATTTTTTCGACACAGAATTCAGTGCATCATTAAACTGAACTATTTTAGCGACTATATCGCTTAAATTTTGCCCTGTAATATTTTCTCCATTACTAATTTGCGCAGAGGCATCTGTAAGTGAGCTGCTAATTAGGTAATCTTGCAATGCTTGCTCGTTTTTTAAGTAAATTTCTGTAGAGCCACGTTTTACTTTATATAATGGCGGCTGAGCAATATATAAATAGCCTTTTTCAATAATTTGTGGCATATGGCGATAAAAGAAAGTCAGAAGTAATGTTCTAATGTGCGAGCCATCAACATCAGCATCCGTCATGATTACTATTTTATGGTATCTAAGCTTTTCAATATTAAAATCTTGGCCAATACTGCATCCAAGAGCTGTAATTAAAGTACCGACTTGCTCGGAGCTAAGCATTTTGTCGAACCTCGCGCGCTCAACATTAAGTATTTTTCCGCGCAGTGGCAATATAGCTTGAGTTTTTCTGTCCCTGCCTTGCTTTGCAGTTCCGCCCGCAGAGTCTCCCTCTACAATAAACAGTTCAGATAGAGCAGGGTCTTTTTCCTGGCAATCTGCAAGCTTACCTGGTAGATTAGAAACTTCAAGTGCAGATTTGCGCCTTGTTAGTTCGCGTGCTCTTCTTGCTGCTTCGCGAGCGCTTGCTGCTTCACATATTTTGCTAATTATAGATTTTGCTTCGTTTGGATTTTCCTCAAACCATTCAAGAAGCTTTGCATATACTGCAGATTCAACAACTGGCCTTACTTCAGATGAAACAAGCTTATCTTTAGTTTGTGAAGAAAATTTAGGATCTGGAACTTTAACAGAAAGTATGCAAGCAAGCCCCTCTCTTGCATCGTCACCAGATAATGAAACCTTCATTTTTTTGGCAAGGCCGCTACGGTCAGCATAGGAATTAACTACTCTTGTAAGCGCTGCTTTAAATGCAGAAAGGTGCGTTCCACCATCGCGCTGCCTTATGTTATTTGTAAAACATAGAATATTTTCATGATATGAGTCATTCCATTGCATTGCAAATTCCAGTGAAATGCCTTGTTTTTCTTCGCTGTAATTGAGTGATATGCATGGATGAACGGCAATTTTACTCCTGTTGTTATATTCAACATAAGCTTGCACGCCGCCTTCATAGCAAAACTCTGTTTCTACTTTTTCTTCAAAGCGGTCATCTAGTAAAACAATGCGCACTCCAGAATTCAAGAAAGATAATTCGCGCAATCTATGCTCCAGAGTTGCATATACAAATTCTATAGTTTTAAAAATTGATACAGATGGCATAAAAGTTACTTCTGTACCTTTTTTGTCGATATTTTCTGCTTCCACAGCAAGAGGGGCTTCAGATTCGCCATCTTTAAAGCGGATAAAATGCTGAGTTTTGTCGCGCCAAATACGAAGTTCTAGCCAGTCCGACAAAGCATTAACAACAGAAACGCCAACACCGTGCAAACCACCAGATACTTTATATGAATTTTGGTCAAACTTACCACCAGCATGTAGCTGAGTCATAATCACTTCTGCTGCAGAAATACCTTCGCCTTCATGAATATCGACAGGAATACCACGACCATTATCGCGAACTGTAACAGATCCATTTTTATTAATCACAACTTGCACAAGATCGCAATGACCCGCCAAAGATTCATCTATTGCATTATCAAGCACTTCGTACACCATGTGATGCAAGCCAGACCCATCGTCAGTGTCGCCAATATACATTCCTGGTCTTTTTCGAACAGCTTCTAGGCCTTTTAGCACCTTAATGGAGTCTGCAGCATATTCTTCTTTCATTATTTCTTGTTCAGTGTTTGACATTTTGGTACCTATTATGATAATATTTTAATTATATAGAACTATACATCATTATAGTTTCTTTTAAAAGCAAAAACTTAAACCAAAGAGATATAAAATGCCAAAATTAACAATGCGCCACATAACAGAAGCAATGAATGATTATGACTTGTTATTATTTGACCTATGGGGGGTGGTGATAGAAGGTGATGATACATACCAGGGTGTTGTTGACACTTTAAACGAAATTATAAAAACAAAAGATGTAATGTTTTTAACAAATGCACCAAGGCCAGCATCAATAGTTGCCAGGAACTTGCGCAATTGGCATATGCCTGAAGTTACTGAGGACATGGTGCTGACATCTGGCGACCTTGCAAGAGAAATCATGCAAAATCACAGCGCTGAAAATTTACAGGGGATAACTCCTAAAATTTTTCATTTAGGTGAAGATAGAAATACAGACTTGTTATTAGATATTGATTGTATCAAAACTGAAGATATAGAAGAAGCGCATATTTTAGTCATGAGCCTGTACAGAGATGAGCATGAAGATGTGCACGAGTTTAATGATATATTAAAAAGAGCAGCAAAAAGAAAGGATTTACTAAAAATTTGTTCGAACCCGGATACTACAATTCCTCGTCATGGAGTGACGCGTTATTGCGCTGGTTATTACTCATCTATTATTGAAAAGCATGGAGGAGAAGTAATATATACTGGCAAACCAAAGAAATCTATATATAATGTAATTTTTGAAAGAAGACCAAATGTTGATAAAGATAAAATATTGATGATTGGCGATACATTTGAAACTGACATTTTGGGCGCTAAAGATTCCGGTATTCACTCTGGTCTTGTGCTGAGTGGCAATTGCGAAAAAATCCATAAAGAATACGAAGCTGTGGAAGAGAAAATAGAAGCCATAGAAAAACATGCCAATAAGCTAGGCGCTTATCCTACTTTCGTTACAAAACTTAATTAAAAAAAATACAAAATATGACAATATTAGAAATCGGTGATGATGCACCAAAATTTGAATTACAAATAACAGAAAACACACAAATAACCCTTAGCGATTTCAAAGGAAAATTCGTAGTACTATATTTTTATCCTAAAGATAATACACCCGGGTGCACAATGCAAGCAAAGGATTTTACATGCATGGAAAAAGAATTTAAAGATCTTGGTGTGGAGGTAATTGGCGTATCTAGAGATAGCTTAAAATCACACGACAAATTCAAGGATAAATATAATTTATATTTTAATCTAGGCTCTGACCCAGAAGGAAAAACATGCGAGCAATATGGCACTTGGGTTGAAAAATCTATGTTTGGCAAAAAATATATGGGCATACAAAGAGCAACTTTTTTAATTGATAAAGATGGCAAAATAGCGCATATATGGCCAAAAGTAAGCATAAAAGGCCATGCTCTTGAGGTGCTAAATACTGTTAAAGCAGCAATTTCGTGAGGATGAGGTTTTAATTACCAGATTGCCACGTTTCGCGTGCACGCTCATTCAGTGGTAACAACAGCCATCATTACGAGCAAAGAAGAAGTGTGGTGATCTTTTTCGTGTGGAATTTCGATGTCATTCATTACCGCTCAAGGCGGTAATCTATAAAACGCTAGCTACGAGTGCTTTGTTAAAAGTGGATTCCCTCTTCCGAGGGAATGACATAGTATTTTGAACTAATTTTTTTTCACTGCACCATCTAGCTCAGAGCGTTTTATTTGAAAATGGTGGTAATCTTTAACATCATTCCAGTTGCCGCCCCATTCAGTAAACCCGTATTTGGCAAAAATATCCACTACATCTTCTACCATACCAGGTGCTTTTATGCTTCTGTCCAGAAATTTTCCCCCGCATGAAGGATAAATTTTACTAATTTTTTTCTCAGAATCAAAAATTATATAAGGATTTTGCAATGGATTAATATCAATTGCTGCACCATAGGCATGCATTGATAATTTATTTGTTCCTTCAATATTGCGGAAATTAAAACCAGAGCTATTATTGGCTTGCATCGATAATTCATCATTGTTTTGATATTTACTAATCAAATGCACACTATTAATTGGAAATTTTACATTAAGCAGCTCCTTGAAAATATTCATTACATTTTCTGCTAAAAAATCTAGAGCTATTATGTGCCCAGGCATGATTTTATTGTTAAAATCTATATGCACAACATTAACTAATTTTAATCTACTTGCTGCTATCTGCATGCACATTTTATTAATTTTGAGATTGTTTATATATTCTGCGGTTGTGCTATCCAAAGATTCAATAGAAAAAGTCATATTATGATTTATATTAATAATTAATGTTCAATTAGAATTTATTATAAAAACAAATTTTCTCTTAAAAATCAAGAATTTACTTTGCATATTATAATTAAAGACTATAATATAGCTTCACAGTGATTTAATTAAATAGGTAGAAATTAATGTTTAATAAAATAATACATTCGCTAATAACTATAGTTCTTGTAATAGTAGTTGCAATGTTTATATATAAAAAAATGAATACACCAAAATATTCAACTGCTTCGTTGTCTTCTGAGGCCGGTAAACATGGACAAAATAATAGTTCCGCTATCATTAAACCTGAAGATCTAAAAAACCAAATAGAAGAAATATTAGTTAATAACCCTGAAATTATCATAAAATCTCTGGAAAGCATGCAGAAAAAGAAAATGCAAGAGATGAATAATTTAGCAACTGATTTCTTAAAAGATAATATAAATTCAATAAAAACAAAAGATACTCCGCCAATAATTGGTAGTGCTAAAGATAGCAATTATGCTGTGATGTTCTATGACTATAATTGTGGTTTTTGTAAAAAAGCCCAAAAAGTAATTGATGAATTAATAGAAACAGAAGATATCCAAATTATTTTAAGGCCTATGCCTATACTCAGCGAGAATTCAATTTATTTAACAAAGCTTGCTCTAGTTGTGCACAAAATGAATCCAGAAAAATTTGCTGATTTTCATAATGATTTGATGAATTTATCTGGGGCGTCTGAAAGTAAAATTCAAGAATTAATGCAAAAATATGAAATCGATGAAGAAATCGTCAAGAATGAAATAAATACTCAATGGGTTAAGCAAGCTATTGATACGAATATGAAATTTGCAAAATCTCTTGGCATAAGAGGCGCGCCGTCTTATATTGTAAATGGGCAATTTGTTGCTGGTTTTATGGACATCAAAAAATTCAAAACTTTAATAAATTCAAAACAAAAGTAATGATAGATCTACCTCTTGGAAAACAAACAGAATATTCTAATCAATATGATAAAACTTTATTGGTTGGCATACCACGCACTTTGGCAAGAAGTCAAATTGGCATTGATAATAATGTTAATTTTAATGGTTATGATATTTGGAATTGCTATGAAATTTCTTGGCTTAATAGGGTGGGTAAGCCGGAAGTTAGAGTTATGAGGTTTATTGTCCCGTGTTCTTCTGAAAATATAATTGAATCAAAGTCAGTCAAGTTATATTTAAATTCGTTTAATGGCTCAAAATTTGCAGATGAAAATGAAGTCATGAAACTCATGAAGCAAGATTTCTCTGATGTAGCGGGGTTAAGTATAGATATTTCTATGTTTAAATTGGAGGATATTTCAGGAGAAAAATTACAAAATTTTGATGGTGAATCGATAGATAATGAAGAAATAAATGTAGATGATTATAATATTAATAATCAGTTGTTAAGAACAGAAAATCAAATAGTCGCAGAGACATTATATTCTAATTTACTAAAATCTAATTGCCTTGTTACTAATCAGCCAGATTGGGCTAGTGTTTATATTAACTATAAAGGCCCGAAGATTTGCAGAAAATCATTGCTTAAATATGTTATTTCTTTTCGTAATCAAAATGAATTTCATGAACAATGCGTTGAGCATATATATTCAGATATTATGCAAAAATGTAAACCAGCTGAGTTAATTGTATATGCAAAATATACAAGGCGTGGAGGCGTAGACATTAATCCTTATAGATCAAGTGTTGCATGCGATGTTGATAAAATAGACAAATTACGTGATATTAGACAGTAATAAAATAATTTCCAACAAATGTTTTTTAGAAAAAAGATTTAAAATAATTCAAAAAATAAAATATAAATTCAAAATAAAAATAAATAGAAAAAAATGCTAAAAATTTCATACTTTAATACAGAAAATAATAATATAAATGATGACAAGCTAAACAAAGCTATGGATTTATTGATTGATGATGTAAATTCTGAATCCGATTATTTTAAAATTTTTTCAGATAAGCTTGTTCGCAAGCAACTAACAGAATTTGATTCCCATGCAGATTATATTAAAAAGACTTATAAACATTTAGTAGTTATTGCTATGGGTGGTTCAGTTTTAAATCCAGAATCTTTAATTACCCTGAATTCAAAACGTAATAATTCTGATGTTAAGGTACATTTTTTACATAATACTGATCCTATTTATTTTGAAGAATTATTTGCTGGGCTAGATTTAAAAGAAACAGCACTATTAGCAACCAGTAATTCTGGTCAAACTCTGGAAACTAACGCTCTTGTGGCTGCATCAATTGCAAAATTTCAGCAGCATAATATCACAGATTTTAATAAAAGACTTTTCTTTATTACTAAGAAAAATGAGGGTATTTTACATGATGTAGGCGCAGAAATTAGCGCAACAATAATAGAGCATATGCAAGATATTAGCGGCAGATATTCCAGCCTGACTAATGTATGCACAATGGCTGCCATGGTGGCCGGAGTGGATGTTGATTCATATCTAGATGGCGCAAAACTTGCAATAGAAGATTTTAAAACACAAAAAAACTCTAGCGTTTCAGCAGTTGCTGCTCAGAATATTTTTAACTCCAATCATCAGTTAATGATTAATATAGGATATTTGCAGCAATTTAGTGGATATATGGAGTGGTATTCGCAAATCATCTCTGAATCTTTGGGTAAAGAAGGTAGGGGGATAACTCCTGTAAGAGGGCTTGGTCCGAATGACCAGCACAGTATGCTGCAATTATATCTAGAGGGTCCTAGGGACAAATTCTACAGCTTATTTTATGTTGAAAATATAGAGCATGATATAGTGACCGCAGATATAAAATCTTTTGGCAACATGGCAGATAAAAGCCTTGAATATATAAATAAAGCAAATTTTGAAGCAACATGCAAGGCGCTAAGCAAGCAGGGCCTGCCAGTTAGAAAAATTATGATGCAAGATTTAAGTGCTAAATCAATTGGATATTTGACTGCCTGTTCGATGCTGGAGGTGATATTGATTGGCTATTTGATGGAGATAAATCCGTTTAATCAGCCAGGGGTGGAGCTTATAAAAGTAGAATCTAGAAAATTAATGTCAATATATTGTTAATTTAATTAAGTTTATGCAGTTTCATTGTCTCGTTCACCTATTTTATATAGTACTCACTCGTCATTCTCGCGCAGGACTTTAATTAAATATACAATAATTAATTATATTATATAAATTTATGTCTTTAATGGAACTTTTAGTGATAATCTTAATTATGGTTTTAGTCATAAAACCAGATGATTTACCTGTGATGGTAAAGCAATTAAAATCTTTGAAAAAATCATTTACTAAAATAAAAAGTGAGTTGCTGAATTTAATAGATCCTGAAGATGCACAAGAATTAGAGAGTGAAGAGCATGAAATTAAACAAATAAATTATTATGTTGAAAAAATCGCCAGTATGAATGCAGAATATTATGGCGATTATAATTTAAAATCTATCAAATCATTTTACAGAAAATTAGTTCAAGAGCAAAAAAATAAACACTAATTAACCCGCGTGTTTTTATACATCATGTTTTGTTTCTGGCATTTATTGAAGACTATGTAATCTAGCGATAATTTTCCAGCGCCGTAGCAAATAATTGTTCCAAGTAGCATAGACCAATATATATGATCAGTATGGCTCATATATGTAAACTCAATTACAATAGTCATCAGCAAAAGTGCAACTGCAGATATACGGCTCATTAAACCAATGCATAGAAGTGGAGGCACTATTAATTCAATAGCAGTTGAAGAAAATGCTGCAAGCTCTATAGGGATTACAGGTACTTTATATTCATGTTTGAATAAGAATAGAGTTGTTTGCCAGTTTGAAATTTTTGTAAGGCCAGAATTCCAAAAAATACGAGCAATCCAAAGGCGCATAATCAGCACAAGCAGTGACATTATATATTTTTCTGCAAAATTAAAAGCGCCTACATATAATTTACCAATCATAGTTTTATGTAGTTTAATTTTTATCATTGCAAGTACCTATTATCATATTTTTGTTTAGCATTAATTTTAATATATTTGTAAGTTCATCAGTAGCATCTTGCTCTGCAAGATAATCTAATGCGCAAGAAATTGTTTTTTGATTTTGTATTTTCTTAATAAACTCAAAATATAGTTTGGATATTTCAAATGCATTAACTATCCCATTCACTCTACATATTATTATATAATGATCTTGTTGGTTTATGGTAATATTTTTAGCATTCTTGTTTAGTAATAATTCTTCTATGTCTAAAATAGGATACACTGAATGCAATAAATATATCGAAGGGTTAAGTTTTAAAGATAAAGTATCCACATTTTTGGCAAATTCCTGCAGCAAATCTTGCTCTGCTATTGTTTTAAAATTAATTGTATAGTAGCTTTTATTTTTAAGATATTCGAATTTAGCATAATCACTTAAATAAGGAATATTTTTTGTAGATTGAAAAGTTTTGAGAAAGTCTGGAAAATTTTTGCCAAAATCAAATAGATTATTTTGGAGGCTAAGATTCTGCATATCATAGCTATATTGAATTGCAGAGCTGCGAGCGCAATCCTCGCCAATTAATTGCCAAATTCCAGGAAAATCTATTTTAAGTGAAGAAGCTAAATTCTCTATAATGGTTGTTCTATGCACAGAAATTCGTTCCTCTTTTGAAATTTCTTGTGTTGATTGCACAAAGTGCGGGGGAGTTGTATTTGTAAAAACACAATCTAATATTTTTGTATGAACATCTTTTAATTTATGCACCTATAACCACCTCAGATTTTTTATATCTATTCATATATTGGCGTGCTTTTTTTGCTTCACCAAGCAGAACTTCAAGTTTTGGTAAATTTTGGTCCCATTCGATTAATGTATGAACATCAGATGGTAGATTCTCAATTAATTTTTTATATAAATCCCATACAGGATCAGAAATTAAAGCATCATGTGTGTCTATTAATAGCTCAGCGCCTGAATCAGTTTTTTTACGCGAGTGTCCAGCAAGATGTATTTCTTTTACGAATTCTTTGTTAATTTGGTTTAGATAGTCTGTAGAAAGGCCGCCATTATTATGGCACGAGACGTAAATATTATTCAAATCAAGCAATATTTTAGAACCAGTTGCTACGCATAATTTATTTAGAAACTCGGCTTCTGAATATTCTGAAAAACTATATTCAAAATAGCTAGATGGATTCTCTAGTAAGATATTTATTCCCAAAAAATCTTGAACATAGTCAATGTTATTTTTTGTATTTACAAACGATTCTTCATTATATGGAAGCGGCAATAATTCTGGTATAAAACGTCCATTGTGAACGCTCCAGGATAAATGTTCTGACACCATAAATGGCTGAATTATATTGATGAATTCTTTGATTTGTTGCAAATAGTTTTTATCTATATTGCAAGCAGAACCAAGAGACATACCAATTCCATGAATAGCTATTGGTTTTTTTTCGCGTATTTTTAGTAAAGCATCAAATTTAGGGCCACCGAGGGAGAAAAAATTTTCACTATGAATCTCTAGCCAATCAATATCTATGTCATTATCTACAAATTCTTGCAAATGCTTGTCCCTTAAGCCGATACCAATTGATGAATTATTCATGCACTTCGCGCTATAATAGTTAATTAAATAAAAAATAAGGCTAGGCATTTGCCTAGCCTTTGACCAAGAACAAAATACTTATTTTGCTTTAGGCATTGTTGTAATTGTTGGCACTTTGATAGAATCTTTTGCTCTGTTTTTTATTTCAGTAGCTTTTTCTTCTACTTTTTTTTCTATCTTTTCTTTCATACCATGCTTTGCATCTTTAGCTTTTTCTGTCATATCGTGCGCAGCATCAGCGGCTTTCTCTTTCATATCTATTTTAGACAATTTATCAAGTTCTATTGCATTTTTCACGTCATCTGACACCCCAGAAACATCGCCCATATTAATTTTTGCACATTCGCCTTCTGGTACCATGATCCAAGCTGTAGGGTCATTTGCTTTATTTTGTCCAGCACAAGTGTGGTCACTACCATTGCCACCGCACTGACCTTTTCCTTCTTTGATAAGGCCTTTTCCGTCTTTGTTTAATACGCTACATTTTTCCATTTTTGCAGCATTTGCACCAGAAATTGCAATGCTCGCTGCAGCTAGTGCAGTTGTAAGTAATTTTGTTTTATTCATGATTTTTCTACTGAAATTAAATTAATAAATGATCTTAAAATTAAGATGCATATAATTATATATCAGAATTTTATGCAAGTACAATAAAATTATTGCAAGAAAAAAATATTATAAACCTAGCAATTAAACTGTTGCAAAAATATCGCTTATTCTTTAGATTAAAATTATTAAAATAAATCGAATTCTTATTATTTAAACAAGATGACTTTATCAAGTGCATTTTTAATAAATGAACCAAAAGGGTTATAAAGATAGATAAAAAAAATTATCGTATTTATATTATTTTCTTGTATTCTAGATAAATAGATCTGACTGCATAAATCCACAGGACGCAAACAGATATAAAAATTATCATCAAGCCTGGTGCAATTGAGTGGTAAGTAGCTGCTGGAACTATTGTAAACACAACTGACTGAATTAGTCCGCTTGCAGATTTTCCTATTTTGGGGCTTATGATATCTACCGCAGCTTTACCCTTTGTTCTTAGTTCTTGATCTAGCGGAATATAAAGCATTTGCCTTGATGTATCCCATATTGAATATTTTGAGCCTTTGGATAAAACATTTTGAACTGCCCCAACAAATACAGCCATCGCAAGAGGCGACAATAAGATAATACCATCTAGCATGCTAATTATTTTTTTATCAAAAACAACTAGCATAAAAAATGCAGACCCAGTAACTAAAATAATTAAAGGAGATATTATTGCTGCAACAAACCAGCTTCGATTGCGCATTATGTTATTGCCAATGATTGTCATAATCATAATTACTACACCAGTCCATAAAATATACAAGCTATTAAAAGACGCGTAAGAGTTAACGCTTGGGTATAGTAATTTAATTTTTGCTTTCCAAACAGCCTCAATTAAATTCATTGATAGGCCAAAAGAAGAAGAGCATATCAGCATTAGCCATAAATATTTAGAGCGCGCAATATATCTGAAGCTTTCAACGAGGCTCATTTTTGGTCGTTTTGTTTTTTCTGGTGCCTTTTTATTACTTTGCTCCAGCGAAGAGATGATTTTTTTGCTGATATATCTAACAAGTAGACATGCAAATACAGAAGAAATAGCTACCATACTAATTGAAACTTGCGTCAGCATTATTTTGTCATTGGATACTGTGAAATATTGGTGAATTATACTGTGGTTTGAAGATAAATTCATCATCATGAATCCAACAACTACTAATGAAGAATTGCCAAATAAAGAAAACAAAGTGTAAAATCTTTTTGCTTGTTCTGTTTTTGTAATTTCATTTGCTAATTGCCAAAACATCAACACGTAAAAAATGTTAGGCCAAAGTTCAGAAAATGCATAGAACAGCGCGTAGCTCCAATTGCCGAATGTTGCTATATACCATTTAAAATGGGGGTAATTGGCCATATAATATTGCATATTAGCCTTGTCCATATGGTAAAAATCAACATTTGGATAGATAATAAATGCAAAAAGAATATAGAAGCCAGTGAATAGACTTGCTAGATAATAAAATATTTTGTCAAATGATAATCTGTTTAATAGGTATGCATAAATAACTACAAAAATAGCAGCTAGCGGTGTTACAACATAAACTTTTGTGAAGCTTGTAACTTCTGCATTAACTTCTGATATTAAAATGCTATCTTTCAAAATGCGTAGTACATTTTGGTTGAATAAAACGCAAAACATTAAAGCTGACATTGGAATGAATCTACCAAGTTCATGCTTGTGAATTGGCCAAAATATATTTCTTAGTTTATTAGTGAAGGGTTTAAATTCTTTCTCGGACATTAATCGTAACCTACAGGACAAAAAAAAAACTAAATATATTTAGTTAAATTTTAGTCGTAGATGCGCTTAAATAACTAATTTTTAAGAGCCTGTACGATCAAAAAGTTACAAGTCTTTATAACTTAAAAGGTAGAATATGTCAATGATTAAAATAAAAAAACCTGCAAAATTTTATAAAAAACTTTACAGGTCCAATCTTTTGGGAAAGATATATGAATAAATGGTGGGCTTGAGAAGACTTGAACTTCCGACCTCACGCTTATCAGGCGTGCG
>JAHDEH010000004.1 GCA_020628955.1 Alphaproteobacteria bacterium | reverse complement strand
ATCCCTATACTCCCTTAGCAGGGGAGCGCCTTCAGCCACTCGGCCACCTCTCCAATAAAAGACGATAATATGTATATCAGCTTCTTAAAAAAAATGCTAGTGTTTTTTTTCAAAAAACAGCATTTTTTCTAAGAATATATTTTCTCTACTCTGAAGCTGACTGTTCTTCTATTTCTTTATCCTTAATGGCAGCTTTTTTCTTTGCCATATTCATATAAAATCCAGTACCAGCTGGTATCAATCTACCTACAATGATATTTTCTTTTAATCCACGCAAATTATCAACTTTACCAGCAACTGCTGCCTCTGTTAATACTTTTGTGGTTTCCATAAATGAAGCCGCAGAAATAAATGAATCTGTTTGCAAAGAGGCTTTTGTAATTCCTTGAAGAACTAAATCATACTCTGCAGGCTCACCACCTTCCTTAATTGTTTTGTTATTAACTTCAGTAATTTCACGCAGACTGACTTGTTCGCCACTTAATAAAATAGTATCACCTGATTTTGTAACTTCTACTTTCTGTAGCATTTGACGAATAATAACTTCTATATGCTTATCATCGATTTTTACACCTTGCAATCTATAAACAGCCTGAATTTCTGCTATCATATATCTTGCTAGAGCTTCAACACCCATAACTTTTAAAATATCTTGCAGCACTGGGTTACCATCAATAATCATATCACCGCGCTTAACAAAATCTCCTTCATTAATAACTACATGTTTACCTTTAGGTAGCATATATTCTATTGGCTCAGCTCCGCTAGTTGGGTGTAGCACGACTCTTCTCTTAGATTTGTAATCTTTGCCAAATTCAATTCTTCCATCAACATTTGCAATAACCGCATGATCTTTTGGTTTTCTAGCTTCAACAAGCTCAACAACTCTTGGCAAACCACCAGTAATATCACGAGTTTTTGTAGATTCACGAGGAATACGAGCCAAAATATCACCAGCTGCTACTTCAACACCATCTTCAACACTCAAAATAGCTCCAACAGGCAAATAGTGCTTAACTTCTAAGCCATCAGAAATTTCTATAGGCTTACCTTCAGCATCTACAAGCTGTATACGCGGGCGCAAATCGCCACCCTTTGAATATTGCTTAGACTCAATAACCATTTTTGCAGAAATTCCAGTCGCATCATCCATTGTAGTTCTGATAGATAAACCTTCTAGCATATCTGTAAACACAACTCTACCACTTTTTTCTGTAATAATTGGTATTGTATGAGGATCCCATTCTGCAATCTTCTGGCCTTTTTCTACTTTATATCCATCATCTACTAACAATCTTGAGCCATAAGGAACTTTGTGCCTTGACTTTTCATTGCCATTTTCATCAACAAGTAAAACTTCACAAGACCTGCTCATTACAATTTGACGTCCTTCTGAATTTACGACTAAATTACGCCCAATAATTTTTACTTGTGCATCATAAGATGATTCTACAGAAGAAACTTCAGTACCCTTAGTCGCCGCACCTCCAATGTGGAACGTTCTCATGGTCAGCTGAGTGCCTGGCTCACCAATAGATTGAGCTGCAATAACACCTACAGCCTCACCAATAGATACCAAATCACCAGATGCTAAATCACGGCCATAACAATGTGCACATAAACCTGTTTTTGTTTCGCATGTTAAAACAGATCTAATTTTAATAAGATCCAACCCAGACGATTCAATTTTTTCTAGCTTTTCTTCATCAATAATTTCACCAGCTGAAACAAGCAATTCATCAGTAGTTGGATGTTTTGTATCAACAGCTGCAGTTCTACCAAGAATCTGATCAGCCAATGAAACAAGAACTTCACCACCTTCAATTATTGTTTTTATTTCAATACCTTCTTTGGTGCCACAATCTATCTCAGATATAATGCAATCCTGTGCAACATCTACAAGCCTTCTGGTTAAATAACCAGAGTTTGCAGTTTTAAGCGCAGTATCCGCCAGACCTTTACGCGCACCGTGCGTCGAGTTGAAATATTCCCTAACCGTCAAACCTTCTTTAAAGTTAGATTTAATTGGCGTTTCAATAATCTCACCTGAAGGTTTTGTCATCAATCCACGCATACCAGCAAGCTGTTTAATCTGAGCTGCAGAACCTCTTGCTCCTGATGTTGCCATCATATGAATAGAGTTTAACTTTTCAAGTGGAGTTGCAGTTTTAGATTTATTAGAAACAGCAATTTCATCCATCATATTGGATGCAACCTTATCAGTACATGCTGTCCAGGCATCAACAACCTTGTTAAATTTTTCACCATAAGTAATTAAACCATCAAGATATTGCTGCTCAAATTCATTAACCTGTTTAGATGTTTCCTCTAAACACTCCTCTTTATTTGAAGGAACAACCATATCATCCATACCAAAAGATATACCAGAAGTACATGCATATTTAAAGCCTAGGGCCATGATTCTATCTGCAAATATCACTGTAGCTTTCTGCCCACAATAACGATAAACTGAGTCAATAGCAGCTGTTATACTTTTCTTGGTCATTTCTTTATTCAATAGCTTAAAGTCTAGGCTATTTGATTTAGGTAACAACTTAGATAATATAACTCTGCCCGGAGTAGTATCAACTATGCTAGTCACAAATTCACCATTTGCATTTAACATATTAGTACGATACTTAATCTTACTATGTAATGTTATAATTTTTTCATACAAGGCATATTCAATCTCATTAATTTCAGAGAAAACCATCCCTTCACCAGCTGCTCCATCCAGAGCTAGAGTCAAATAATATAAACCTAGAACCATATCTTTATCCGCAGATATAATTGGTTTACCATTTGCAGGGCTAAGTATATTATTTGTAGACATCATAAGAACACGCGCTTCAAGCTGCGCTTCTATAGAAAGCGGCACGTGAACAGACATAGTATCCCCATCAAAGTCCGCATTAAATGCAGCACAAACAAGCGGGTGCAGCTGTATAGCCTTTCCTTCAATTAAAAGAGGTTCAAATGCCTGAATACCTAATCTGTGAAGAGTTGGCGCTCTGTTAAGCAACACTGGGTGCTCTCTAATCACTTCCTCAAGTACATCCCAAACTTCTACTTTTTCTGCATCTACTATCTTTTTTGCAGCTTTTATAGTAGTTGCTATTCCATACATCTCTAATTTTGCATAAATAAATGGTTTAAACAACTCTAAAGCCATTTTCTTTGGCAAGCCACATTGATGCAATTTCATTTCCGGCCCAACAACAATAACAGAACGACCTGAATAATCAACTCTTTTACCCAGCAAGTTTTGACGGAATCTTCCTTGTTTACCTTTAAGCATATCACTCAAGGATTTAAACGGCCTTTTATTTGCATTTGTTACAACTCTTCCACGTCTTCCATTGTCAAATAATGCATCAACTGACTCCTGTAACATACGCTTTTCATTCCTAATAATTATATCAGGAGCTTTTAATTCCAATAGTCTTCTAAGACGATTATTTCTGTTTATAACTCTTCTATAAAGCTCATTTAGATCAGAAGTAGCAAATCTACCCCCGTCAAGCATAACAAGCGGACGAATTTCAGGTGGAATAACTGGTAATACATTCATAACCATCCATTCTGGTTTATTTTCTGAATTCAAAAAATCTTCTACTAATTTAAGCCTTTTTACAATTTTCTTTTTCTTGGTTTCAGATGAAGTAGCCATAAGCTCTTCTTTAAGTTCGATTTTGAGCTCATCTAGATCAAGCTCTGAAAGCAATCTTTGTACTACTTCTGCACCAATCATCGCCTCAAAACTATCTTCTCCATACTCGTCTTGCGCTCTAATGTAGGAGTCCTCTGTTAATAACTCGCCCTTTGATAAAGGTGACATACCAGGGTCCACGACTACATAATTTTCAAAATAAAGAATCTTTTCTAAATCCTTCATAGTTATATCTAGAAGGGTACTGATTCTAGATGGTAGAGATTTTAAAAACCATATATGCGCAACAGGGGCAGCAAGCTCTATATGCCCCATTCTCTCACGCCTTACTCTTGAAGTCGTAACTTCGACACCACATTTCTCACAGGTTACTCCTCTATATTTCATGCGCTTATATTTACCGCATAAACATTCAAAATCTTTTACAGGACCAAAAATTCTTGCACAGAATAAACCTTCCTTTTCTGGTTTAAAAGTACGATAATTTATTGTTTCTGGTTTTGTAACTTCACCATAAGACCAAGAACGAACTTGCTCTGGACTTGCTATAT
Organism: Alphaproteobacteria bacterium; assembly: GCA_020628955.1. Lineage (GTDB taxonomy): Bacteria > Pseudomonadota > Alphaproteobacteria > Rickettsiales > Rickettsiaceae > Megaera_A. The sequence continues at coordinate 36,235 of JAHDEH010000004.1, read as the reverse complement.
TTATTTTTATTTGATCAAATTGCTGTGCATTGCTCAGCTGGCCATAAAAATTGATCTGCGACATATCCGATTATTCCTCAAACTAAACTTTTAAATAAATTGTTTATTCTATTATTTTAAAATAGAAGGGGGCACCCCTTCTATTTTATTCTTTATTCAGAGCTATCTTCTAGCTGCACATTAAGTCCCAAAGATCTAAACTCTTTTATCATAACATTAAACGACTCAGGCAAGCCAGAATTAAAGCTATGATCACCTTTAACTATGTTTTCATAGATCTTAATTCTACCTGTTACATCATCTGACTTAACAGTTAACAACTCCTGCAAAGTAAATGCTGCGCCATAAGCTTCCAAAGCCCATACTTCCATTTCTCCAAATCTTTGTCCACCAAAATGAGCTTTACCTCCAAGTGGCTGCTGAGTAACCAAACTATACGGACCAATAGAGCGTGCGTGTATTTTATTGTCTACTAAGTGATGTAATTTAAGAATATACTTATATCCAACAGTAACTACGCGATCAAAATACTCACCTGTTCTTCCGTCTATAACCTTTACCTGCCCGGACTTATCCTGACCAGCAAGTTCTAACATATCTTTAACTCCCTCTACTTTTGCTCCATCAAAAACAGGTGTCGCAAAATAAACTCCTTCTCTAAGCTTATCACAGAAATTTACAAACTCATCATCCTTTAGGTTTTTAACTTCAGTAGCTACATCACTACCTTTATATATTTTACCTACAAAATCTTTAATTGAGTCTATATCTATACTTTTCTCCTTGTACTGATCTAGCATAGATCCAACTTTAGAACCTAAATTTTTAGCAGCCCATCCTAAATGAGTTTCAAGAATTTGCCCAACATTCATTCGTGATGGAAGGCCAAGAGGATTAAGCACAACATCTACAACTGTACCATCTTCTAAATAAGGCATATCTTCTTCTGGCATTATTCTAGATATAACACCTTTATTTCCATGCCTACCTGCCATTTTATCTCCTGGCTGAAGCTTATGCTTTGTTGCTATAAATACTTTCACAACTTTAAGTGCTCCTTGCGGCAAATCATCACCAGCCTGTAATTTTGCTACTTTACTTGTGAAGTGTTTATTAAGCTCATCTTTTTTCTCATCATATTGATGTTTGACTTGCTCAATTTCAGACATAACAGCACTATCTTCTACAACTAATTGCCATTTTTGGCCGTTAGATAACTCAGAAAGCAATTTTGAATCAATTACCTGACCAGCTTTAACTGACTTTGGACCACTAACAATTTGTTGGCCTTCAAGAATTTTATGCAAACGCATAAATACGAATCTATCAATTATGTTAATTTCATCGTCTCTATCTTTTGCAAGCTTTTCGATCTGTTGCTTTTCAATTGTAACAGCTCTTTCATCTTTCTCAACACCTCTGCGAGATAAAATTCTTACCTCAACTACAGTTCCAGATGCTCCTGGGGGAGCATAAAGAGATGTATCCCTAACATCAGATGCTTTTTCTCCAAAAATAGCTCTGAGCAATTTTTCTTCTGGAGTAGTTGGGGATTCACTCTTAGGAGTAACTTTACCAACCAGAATATCGCCAGGCTTGACTTCAGCGCCAACATGAATAATTCCAACTTCATCCAAGTTTCTTAGAGACTCATCACCAACATTTGGCATATCTCTTGTAATCTCTTCTGGTCCAAGACGCGTATCTCTTGCTACAATTTCAAATTCTTCAATATGTATAGAAGTAAAAACATCGTCTTTAACTATTCTTTCTGATACTAATATTGCATCCTCAAAATTATAACCTTTCCATGGAATAAAAGAAACCAGCATGTTTCTGCCTAAAGCTATTTCTCCTTGGTCTATAGCTGGCCCATCAGCAATTATTTCTTGTGTGCTAACTTTTTGACCTACAACAACAAGAGGCTTTTGATTTATACACGTATTGTGGTTTGATTTTTGATATTTTAATAGTGTGTAAATATCAACTTCAGGAGCTCCATCCGTTTTCTTTGATGATGTTTGAACAACAATTCTATTTGCATCAACTTCTACTACTATTCCATCATTTTCTGCAACTATTGCAGCACCTGAATCTCTTGCAACAACAGACTCAATACCTGTACCAACAAGAGGCGCATCACTTTTTACAAGAGGTACAGCTTGCCTTTGCATATTTGAACCCATCAATGCACGGTTAGCATCATCATTCTCTAAAAATGGAATTAATGAAGCAGCGACAGAAACTACCTGCATAGGAGTTACATCAATAAAATCAACTTCGCTTGCTGGAACAGAAATAAAGTTACCTGTTTCAAATCTACAATTAACCATTTCTGCTAAAATTTTACCATCTTCAGCAATCTCCATATCAGCTTGAGCTATTTTATATTTACCCTCATCTGTTGCTGAAATGTAAATTATTTCATCTGAAACAATACCATTTATCACTTTTCTATATGGACTTTCTATAAATCCATATTTGTTAACTCTAGCAAAAGTAGCCATTGAATTTATTAGACCAATATTTTGGCCCTCTGGGGTTTCAATCGGACAAACTCTACCGTAATGAGTTGGGTGAACGTCTCTGACCTCAAACCCTACTCTATCTCTACTTACACCACCAGGACCTAGCGCCGACATTCTTCTCTTATGAGTTACTTCCGAAAGAGGATTTGTTTGATCCATAAATTGTGCAAGCTGAGAACTATTAAAAAATTCTTTAACAGCTGATACCAGCATTTTAGAATTAACTAAATCATTAGGCATTATAGTATCTACATCAACCATACTCATACGCTCTAGAATAGATTTTTCCATCCTTACTAAGCCTATTCTAAATTGATTCTCTACAAGCTCTCCAACGGATCTAACCCTTCTGTTACCTAAATGATCAATATCATCTACTGCACCTTTACCATTCTTTAGATCAACTAGAATTTTAACTATTGCTTTTATATCTTCTGTAGTTATACATGTATTTTCTAAAGATACATCCACTCCAAGCCTAGAGTTTAATTTCATTCTACCGACTTCAGATAAATCATATCTATCAGAATCAAAAAATAAATTATCAAACAACTCCTTTCCAGCTTCAAAAGTAGCTGGCTCACCTGGCCTTAATACTCTAAAAATATCTATCAGGGCACTTTCTTGATCTTTATTTTTATCTGCAAATAAAGTATTTCTTATATATGCTTCACCTGGTGATGCTACATCTATGATATTTATGTTTTTAATTTTTGCAGCTTCGAAACCTGCTAAATTATCACTTGTTATTTCTGCGCCAATCTCTGCTAGAACTTCTCCGCTATCATTATCTACTACCTCAGATGACAAAAATCTTCCAATAATTTCATCTGGTGACAATAGAGCTTTTTTTAACCCTTTATCTGATAATTTTTTAGCAATTCTAGGAGTGATTTTTTGACCAGCTTCAAGTAAAGTTTCACCTGTATCAGCATCTATCAAATCATTTATTAATCTGCGTGCAGTAACAGATTCAGCATCAAACTCAGACACCCAACCTTTTTTTGTTTTAGAAAGGATTTTTTGACCATAGAAAAAATTAATAATTTCATTGCTGGTCATTCCAACTGCATGCAGCAAACTTGTAACTGGTAACTTTCTTTTCCTGTCTATTCTTATGTGCATTAAGTCTTTGGCGTCAAACTCAAAATCCAACCAAGAACCTCTATATGGAATAATTCGAGCTGAATATAAAAATTTTCCCGAAGAATGAGTCTTACCTTCATCATGATAGAAAAATCCACCAGGGGACCTATGCATCTGCGAAACTATAACTTTTTCAGTGCCATTAATGATAAAGGTACCATTTTTCGTCATAAAAGGCACATCGCCCATGTTGACTTCTTGTTCTTTAATTCCTTTGATGTCACGGGCACCAGTTAATTCGTCAACTTCCCATACACTTAATCTAAATGTAACTTTCAAAGGTGCAACGTAGCTAAGACCTCGCTGAACACATTCTTCAACATCAAATTTAGGCTGACCAAATGAATAATTTACATATTCTAATATTGATGTATTAGCTTGATCCTTAATAGGAAAAACTGAGGAAAAAACATTTTCTAGACCTTTTTTTGAAGATCTACCGCTTTGGTCAACACCAAGCTGTAGAAAACTATCTTCATATGATTTTTTTTGAATTTCAATTAGATTTGGTATAGATGCTACTAACTTAATATTACCAAAATTTTTTCTAACTCTCTTACTAGTTTGTAAGGATTGCAACATAAGATCTCCAGATTTTAACTACAAAATAAATTTATAATAAATAAACAAAACTTTCTGTTTAATTTTACAACAAACTGCTAATTACAGATTGTTGAGCACGAAAATTGCACCTTCACTTATTAGTTTAGTGAAAGTGCAATTTTTAGATACTAATTGTTTTATACAACATTTGCTAAAGTTAATTACTTAACCTCAACTGTAGCACCTGCAGCTTCTAAGTCTGCTTTGATTTTTTCAGCTTCATCTTTTGCTACTGCCTGCTTAAGCGGTGCAGGAGCACCGTCTACTACAGCCTTCGCTTCTTTAAGACCTAAGCCAGTAACAGCTCTAACTACTTTGATAACTTCAATTTTCTTAGCTCCTGTCTCTTTAAGAACCACATCAAATTCAGTTTTTTCTGCAGCCTCTTCTCCACCAGCTGCTGCAGGCGCAGCTGCTGCTACAGGTGCTGCTGCTGAAACTCCCCATTTTTCTTCTAGAAGCTTAGAAAGATCTGCCGCCTCCATTACTGTTAGAGTAGATAACTCTTCTGCGATTTTTTCAATATCTGCCATATTTTTTTTCCTCTTTTGAAATATTATTATTAATTAATTATTTTCTGCATGGGCCTTAATAACTCTAGCCAATGCACCCGCTGGAGCTTGAGATACTCTAGCAAGATTTGATGCTGGAGCTTGCAATATACCAACAATTTTACCGCGTAACTCATCAAGTGATGGTAACTTAGCTAGTTGCTTTATACTGCTTACATCCAGAATTTGATCATTTACTATACCACCAATAATTTTTAAATTATCATTAGCTTTTGCAAATTTAACTACATACTTTGCCGCAGCTACAGCGTCTTCAGAATACGCAATTGCTGTTGGGCCTGTAAACATATCATCTTTACATTCCATACCTGCATTCTTGGCTGCAATCTTTGCCAAAGTATTTTTTATAACTTTAAATGACGCGCCATTTTCCCTTAAACTCTTTCTTAAAGTAGTTACTTCAGAAACAGAAAGGCCATGGTAGTGGGTCAATATTACTGAATTTGATTCTTTATAAAGATTCTCTATTTCAGCAACTGAATTCTTTTTATCTTCTCTTAACATTTTTATATATCCTTTTTAATTTGCAAGTGTAGAAATATCTATTTTCAAAGAAGGTCCCATAGTAGATGAAACATGAATTTTTTTCATATAAGTGCCCTTACTCCCCGATGGCTTAGCTTTGACAACAGAATCTATCAATGTATTTGCATTTTTTAACAAATCTTCTTCAGAAAAGGAAATTTTACCCACTCCTGCGTGAATAATACCCGACTTTTCTACCCTAAATTCTACTTGGCCACTTTTAGCATTATTGACTGCTTTTGTTATATCTGCTGTAACTGTACCAAGCTTTGGATTCGGCATTAATCCTTTTGGTCCTAGTACTCTGGCTACCTGACCTACCATTCCCATCATATCTGGAGTAGCTATACAAACATCAAAATCGATCTTACCTGATTTAATATCATCAATAATAACAGTTGAACCAACTAGATCTGCACCTGCAGCCTTCGCCTCCTCTACTTTATCATCTTTACACAAAACTGCAACCCTAACATCTTTGCCAGTACCAGCTGGTAGTGAAACTACACCTCTTACCATTTGATCTGAATGCTTAGGATCTACTCCAAGATTAATTGCAAGCTCAAAACTTTCATCGAAATTCGCAAATGCATTTTTTTTGATAATTGAAACAGCTTCTTGCAGACCATATTCTTTAGATTGATCTAGTTCTTTTTTAGTGTTATTTAATTTTTTGCCCATAATTTTTGCTTATTTTTTTACTTCTATTCCCATTGACTCAGCTGAGCCCATAATAATCTTAACTGCAGCTTCTAAACTATTAGCGTTCAAGTCCTGCATTTTTATTTTAGCAATCTCCTCGCAATCTGCATAAGTTACCTTTCCTACATTAGGCTCTTTTTTTACCGCACCAGCACCCTTTTTTACCTTTGCCATCTTTTTTAAATAAAAAGATGCAGGAGGCGTCTTTGTAATAAATTCGAAACTTTTATCTACATAAACAGTTATTACTACAGGTACTGGAGTTGCTGGCTCTAAAGAACTAGTAGCAGCATTAAAAGCTTTACAAAACTCCATAATATTAACACCTTTTTGCCCAAGAGCAGGTCCAACAGGAGGAGCTGGATTAGCTTTACCTGCAGGGATTGTTAATTTAAGATAACCATCAATTTTTTTTGCCATTATTTTTCCTTAATTTTATATTTAATTCTTTTTAACTTGAGAGAAGCCTAATTCTATTGGCGTTTCTTTGCCAAAAATAGAAACCGACACTCTTAGCTTTTGAGTTTCACTATAAACTTGCTCAACAACACCAGAGAATGTATCAAACGGACCATCCAGAATCTGAACTGAATCACCAGCATTGTATAAACTAGATAGATTAGCTGTTTCTGTTTCATCCTCAATTTGTTTAAACAAATTATCTACTTCTCTTTGACTCAAGGGCTGAGGAGTAGTTTTACTACCTAAAAAACCGGTCACTTTTGGAACCGACTTAACTAAATGCCAAGAATCGTCAGTCATGAGCATTTTTAGCAAAACATAGCCAGGCATAAATTTCTTTTCTGCAATCACTTTTTTGCCTTTTTTTATCTCAGGAGTCTCGATAACTGGCACAACAATTTCTTGAAATAAATTTGCCATATTCTTTTTGGCAACTCTTTCTTCAATCATTTTTTTTACACTTTTCTCTGAACCAGAAACTGTGTGAAGGATATACCATTTAGCATCTGCCATATTAATCTCTTTTTATACCCTTACTTATTTACCAAAATTCACCAAGAAGCTAATAAAACTATGTATTCCATAATCTAGCCCCATAACTACAAAACTAAATATCATAACAGAAACAACTACTACTGAAGTAGAAGCTATTAAATCCTTTTTTTCTGGCCAAGTAACTTTTTTAGCTTCTTGCTTAACCTGTTCGAAAAATTTTACAATATTCATTTTTAAATTCTATACTTAACATTATTTAACTGGCAGGAGTGACAGGAATCGAACCCGCAACCTCCGGTTTTGGAGACCGGCGCTCTACCAATTGAGCTACACTCCTATCATGTTTAAAAATATAAATCAAGCTTTTTCTTAATTTATTTTTTCAAAACCTATCCTTGTTTACTCAAAATATCCTCTACTACTTGCTGAGGTACTTGAGAATAATTGCTAAACTCCATACTATATTGAGCTCTACCTTGAGACATAGATCTAAGAGTATTAACATAACCAAACATTTCTGCTAGTGGCACATGCGCTGTAACTACCTGTGCATTTCCTCTTGGCTCCATACTCTGCACAGAACCTCTTCTACTATTCAAGTCGCCAATGATATCACCCATATATTCTTCAGGAGTAATTACTTCTACTTTCATCAATGGCTCTAATAATTTAGCGCCAGCTTGAGGCATTCCCTCTCTGAAAGCAGCTTTAGCAGCGATTTCAAAAGCTAGAACACTAGAATCTACATCGTGGAACGCTCCGTCAATTAGCGTAGCCTTAAAGTCTATCATAGGATAGCCAGCAACTACACCAGAATCCATAATTTGCTTTATACCTTTCTCCACACCAGGAATATATTCTTTTGGAACGGAGCCGCCAACAATTTTACTATCAAATGTAAATCCTGTACCTGGCTCACCTGGTTCAAATATTATCTTAACTCTTGCAAATTGACCAGCACCACCAGATTGCTTCTTATGAGTGTAATCAACTTCATGAGATGAAGTAATAGTTTCCCTGTAAGCAACTTCTGGAGCACCCACATTTGCTTCAACCTTAAACTCTCTTTTCATTCTATCTACTAAAATTTCCAAGTGAAGCTCTCCCATACCTGCAATATTAGTCTGACCATTTTCAGATGAAGATACTCTAAAAGAAGGATCTTCTGAAGCCAGTTTTTGCAAAGCAAGGCTCATTTTTTCTTGGTCAGCATTAGATTTAGGCTCCACCGCAAGCTGAATAACAGGCTCCGGAAACTCCATTCTCTCTAAAATTAAATTTGCATCCTGAGCACAAAGAGTGTCGCCTGTTGTAGTATTTTTTAGGCCTGCAATAGCAACAATATCACCAGCTACTGCTTCTTTAATATCTTCTCTGTCATTAGCATGCATAAGCAACATTCTGCCGACTCTTTCCTTTTGGTTCTTTACTGTATTTATAATAGTTGAACCTGCAGTCACTTTACCAGAATAAACTCTAGCAAATGTTAAAGAACCAACAAAAGGGTCTGTCATAACTTTAAATGCTAAAGCCGCAAAAGGCGCATCTTCCGAATTTGGAGTAGTAGTCTCCTCGTCAGTCTTAGAATTAATTGCATTTATAGCCGGAACATCTTGTGGAGATGGTAAATAATCTATAACAGCATCAAGCAATGGCTGCACACCTTTATTTTTAAAAGCTGTTCCACATAGCACTGGAACAAAAGCACTTGTTATCGTGCCTTTTCTGATGCAGCCTTTAATCTCTTCTTCTGTAAGATCTTCGCCGCCAAGATATTTTTCCATAATCTCATCATCAGTCTCAGCAATAGTATCAAGCAAAGCTACTCTGTACTCTTCTGCTTTTGACTTTAGATCAGCCGGTATTTCTCCATAAGCATATTCAGCTCCTAAATCACCACCTTTCCAGATTATAGATTGCATTTTCACAAGATCAATTACACCTTGAAATTCATCTTCCGCACCAATAGGAAGCTGAACAACTAAAGGAGCAGCTCCAAGTCTATCAACTATCATGTCCACGCATCTGTAAAAATCTGCACCTGCTCTATCTAATTTATTCACAAAGCACATTCTAGGAACACCATATTTGTCAGCTTGCCTCCAAACTGTTTCTGATTGCGGCTCTACACCGGCAACCCCATCAAATACTGTGACAGCACCATCTAACACCCTCAAAGATCTTTCAACTTCAATAGTGAAATCTACGTGACCCGGGGTGTCAATTATATTAATTCTTTTATTATGCCAAAAACAAGTAGTAGCAGCAGAAGTTATAGTAATACCTCTTTCTTGCTCTTGCTCCATCCAATCCATAGTAGCTCCGCCATCATGAACCTCGCCTATATTATGAGACTTACCTGTATAATACAGAATACGCTCTGTAGTTGTTGTTTTACCAGCATCAATATGTGCGCAAATACCAATATTTCTTACGTCTGCTAATTGTATTTTTTTTGACATGATTTCTATAGACCCCCTAAATATCTATCTTTGTGCAAAGTGAGCAAAAGCTTTGTTAGCCTCAGCCATTTTATGTGTATCTTCTCTTTTCTTCATAGCAACACCACGACTATTTGCCGCATCAAACAACTCGTCAGAAAGCTTTTCTATCATACTGCGACCAGATCTTTTAGATGCAGCATCAACAATCCAACGGATAGCAAGAGCATGCCCCCTTCTCTCGTCAACAGGAGATGGTACTTGATAATTTGCGCCACCAACTCTTACAGAGCTAACCTCTACAAATGGCTTTACATTATCCATACTATCTGTAAAAGTTTTAAATGGATCTGCATTATGCTTTTTTTCAACTCTGTCTAAAGCTCCATATACTATCTTCTCTGCTATAGATTTTTTTCCATCTCTCATTACATTATTTATGAATTTAGAGAGAATAACGCTATTATATTTTGTATCTGGCTTTACTACTCTTTTTACAGCCGCATGACGTCTTGACATTTTTTACCTTATTATGACTAATTATTTTTTAACTATTTAGAAGAAGTACCGTAACGAGAACGACCTTGCTTACGATCCTTTACACCTTGTGTATCTAACGCACCACGCACTATGTGATACTTTACACCTGGAAGATCTGGAACCCTTCCTCCCCTTACTAAAACAGCTGAGTGCTCTTGCAGATTGTGCCCTTCTCCTGGAATGTAGGCATTAACGTACTCACCGTTACTCAAACGCACCCTCGCAATTTTACGCAAAGCAGAGTTAGGCTTTTTAGGAGTTACTGTTTTTACAATTGTACACACACCTTTTAAAAATGGATTACATTTTAGAGCAGGAGAATTACTCTTTTTAATCTTAGATTTTCTACCAAATCTTACTAATTGATTATTTGTTGGCATTATAATTTTCTTTATAAAATAATTTAAATAAAAACCGCTACCACTTGTATTTGTTGGCACTAGCACCGACAAAACTAAGTAATAAACACAAAAATTTTCAGAACTATACCTAACTTTTTATCACTTTGCAAGGATTTTATGCAAAGAAAATAATAATATTTCACTCTATACCAAAAAAATTACATTCCATCCTTGCAAAATCAAGGTATTTATATAGAATAAAAGTCTACACAAAGAAATATTACAGGTACAAATAAAAAAATAACATGGAATATTTATCATTACTAAATAAACATACTTTTATTTTCTTTAACTATTTTGCGCAAACGCCTATTATATCAAATCTATCTTTAGCACTAGACAAGATATTTTTTATAACGAATTTTTCTATATTGTATGTTTTTTTATGCGTGTATTCATATTTTAAAATAAAAAAAACAGAAAATAAGCCGTTGTTATTTAACACATACTATAAAAAATTAGTACATATTGGTACTTGTTATGCATTCTTTGGCCTCACTTTTGCAGCCCTGAAATTTAGTATTAACTTAGAAAGGCCTTTTTGCTCGCTAGCAAGTAATGAATTTTTTACTATTATAAACACGAAAAACGAAAGGTGCCTATCATCTTTTCCAAGTGCCCATGCAGGTATAGCTATATTATATAGCTATTTTTTGTGGCCATATATTGGCAAATTAAATAGATTTTTATGCATCATAACTGTAATTTTAGTAGCAATATCCAGGATGTTTCTTGCGATGCACTACCCTTCTGATATTATTTTTAGTGGATTTTTTACAATTCTAATTATGTTTTTAAGCAACTATACATTCTGCAAACTGGAAAAAAGCATCATATCTCCAATAGGAAGGTGGATATTTTATTTGCTATTTGATAAAAATAAGATATAAAATAGATTTTGTGTTAAACTAATAAATAAGCAAATAAATTATGTCTAAAGCTACAATAACTAGCGCTAAATTTTTTGGCACTAGCGCTCCAGAAAACATTCCAACAAACAAGATATCCAATCCTATAAAAATACCTGCTGGAAAAATCAAGCCAACATTAGTTAGAAAATTCTCTTCAGAACCACTAAAAAGAGAAGTTGGGTTTTGCGTTGAAACAAAAACAACAGAATCACCCGAGGATAAATCAAAATCAAATGATAATACAAATACAACAAATAGCAGCACAGATGAATACAACGAGTTAAATGATTTAGAACTTATTTTTGAAGTTTATGAAAAGCAATGCGAGCAAGCTGCTAATAGACTAGCCACATCTAGAAAAAGACCTTTCGAAAACAACAACCAAGAACATGCATACCCACAGGATTGGCAAAATACTAATAAAAAAAACAACCAGCAATCAGTATCTGCTCAAAACAGCAACAAAGTAGACTTGAGCTATCAAGCCTATTGTGCATTTTCAATGTCTACATCTGGTGATATCGAAACTTTAAGAAAATTATCAAGCCCTGAGCAGGAGTCGATTGGCGACTTAAATGATTTTTTTATAACTCATGATACAGGACAATGAGAATAAATATTATTTCACGCCTATCTTATTATATATATAAATCATTAGATATAATATGGGGGCAGCAACTAAAGTTGTAATAATTTTAAAAATTAGACTACTCACTATTACATCGCTCATCTGTGAAACAGGAATAATTACAAATAATACAAGGCCAGACACTATTACAAAGCTATCTAATGCTTGCCCGAAAAGAGTACTTATATTACTGCGAATCCAAATATAATTACCGTGATGAATCTTTTTAAGATAGTTATATATAAAGATATTAGAAACTTGTCCCAAATATGCAGCAATAATAGATATTATAACAGAAATATCATATACCCCAAAAACTAATAAAAATGTTTCATCATCTACCCTTGACCATGAGCTAGACTGAAAAAAATCAGCAATCTTAAGCAGTAATATAATTAAAATACTACAAAACATTGCACACCTAGAAATTAAACGAGAATAATTTGCTCCGTAAATTTCAGTTACAAAGTCTGAAATTAAAAATATAAATGGATAAAAAATTACCCCAGCGGATAAATTCAACTCAAAATAAAATAAATCTATTTTGACAAATTTTTGAAAAATCAAATTACCAGATATGACTATAGAACAAAATATACTAGATAAAAATATATATAATTTTTGTTTATCAGACATAGTTATTAAATAAACTTAAATTAAAATGTTAAGCTACTGTTTTTAGTCAACTTAAGAAAAAACAAGTGGAAACTAAAAATGCAAGCGAATTTGTATTAATAACAAACTGAACACTCAAAACCATCTTACTCTTATATAAACGAGCAATACCTATAGCTCTATAATAAAAATACAAAAAAGCAGCCACAATTACAAAACAATAATCAGCGACTGCTATTTCTAACAAATGTGTAATTACTAAATATTACTTTTATTTAGCAACGTCTTCTATCTTGCTTTTTAACTTATTTGCAGCTTCTGTAGCTTCAGTTTTAGCTGCGTCTGTTGCCGCTTCTACTTCAGCTTTTGCTGCTTCTGTAGCAGACGTAGCTTCTTGTTTAGCGCCTTCAACTGCACCTTCTATAGAATTTACAGCACCTTCAGTTGCTTCAGTTGCTTCAACATCTGTTGCAATCTCTTGATTAACAGCATGAGGCTCTTGATTTTGAGCGCCACTCTGTTGCTTTTTGTTATAAATAAAAACTACAGCAACTACTGCAATTAAAAGAAATAAGATTCTTGGTTTACTCATTATTCTTACCTAAATTTAAAAATTAAAATTATTATAATTCAATAACATTGAATACTTTGGCAATCATAGCAAACAACTCAAAATCATGCAATCAAAAACTTTTTTTTATTCAAAAAATAATAATCTTGATTAAGTTTGTATCAAAAATATCACAAATTTGTAGAGATACTTTATTAATTATTCATTGCCTTAAACATCAAAATTGTGTATAATGCTCAACCTATTCAAATATTAATATAATTCCATAATCAAAATGAATACAGATAAAAAAACTATAGTTGTTGCTATGTCAGGCGGGGTGGATAGCTCAGTAGTAGCTGGAATGCTTCATAAGCAAGGGCATAATATTATAGGAATTACTCTGCAATTATATGATCACGGAATGGCTCTACAAAAAAAGGGCGCTTGCTGCGCAGGTCAGGATATATATGATGCAAAAATGGTTGCTGACAAGCTTGGCTTCCCGCATTATGTCCTGGATTATGAAAGCAAATTTAAACAAAATGTTATTGATGATTTTGCAGACAGTTATTTAAGAGGCGAAACTCCTTTGCCTTGCGTAAGATGCAATCAATCAGTTAAATTTAAAGATTTACTTAAAGCCGCAAAAGAATTAAAAGCAGATGCACTTGCAACTGGTCACTACATTCAAAAAATTAATAATAATGGAGTTAATGAATTACATAAAGGAGCAAGTCAAGAAAAAGACCAAAGTTATTTTTTGTTCTCTACCACAAATGAGCAGCTTGATTATTTAATGTTTCCACTTGGCGGGATGAAAAAAGAAGAAACTCGTAAACTAGCTATTGAGCTAGGCCTTGATGTTGCAAATAAACCAGATAGTCAAGATATATGCTTTGTACCAAATGGAAATTATCGTGATGTTATAAATAAAATAAAGCCCAGTGCAAGCAAACCAGGCAAATTTGTGCACATAGATGGATTTGACCTTGGTCAGCATAAAGGAATAATAAACTACACTATCGGTCAAAGAAAAGGACTTGGTATTGCGCATGGAGAGCCAATTTATGTAATAAAAATTGACCCAGAGAAAAATATAGTATATGTTGGACCTTCTAGCGCATTAGTAAAAACGCAATTTATATTAAAAGATGTAAACTGGCTTGCTTCTGAAGTAGAGCCGCAATCTCTAGAAGTTGAAGCAAAAATAAGATCTACTACTCCGGGAGTAAAAGCTATTGTTAATAAACTTGGCGAAGATTCTTATGAAGTAACGTTGCTTGAAGAAGAAAAAGCAATAACACCTGGGCAAGCATGTGTTTTTTACATTGGCAATAGAGTTGTTGGTGGCGGCTGGATCACTAGGAAAATTAAATAATTAGGATATAAAATGAACTTTTTAAAAAAAATAGATTTTGAATCTATCAGACAATCAGGTAAATCAGGTGGGCTAGAGAAAACACTCACTGCAATGGACCTTATATTACTTGGTCTTGGAGGAATTATTGGTACCGGCGTCTTTGCATTAACTGGTATGGTAGCTGCAGATTATGCAGGTCCAGCAGTTAGTTTATCTTATGCTCTTGCTGGACTAACATGTATATTTGTAGCACTTGCGTACACTGAACTTGCCTCGATGCTACCAACATCTGGAAGCGTATATACATATTCTTATGTGGCACTTGGCGAGGTATTTGCCTGGATAATTGGTAGCGTACTTATTATAGAGCTAAGCTTTGCAGCGGGTGCTGTTGCAGCTGTCTGGTCAAAATATGCACAAAGTATATTTACATCAGCTGGAATAGATTTGCCTCAAGCACTGCTGAGCGCACCTTACGAAGGTGGCATAATAAATTTACCAGCTGTATTTATAGTGTTACTGGTTGGTTTTATGCTTTACCGAGGAACAAAAGAAAGTAAAATGCTAAATAATGTATTAGTTGCAGTTAAATTAATAGCTATATTCGGATTTGTTGTACTAGCTGCCCCAAATTTTGACGCTAGTAACTGGGAAAATTTTATGCCCAATGGCTTTGACGATGTCTTGCGCGGAGCATCAATATTATTTTTCTCTTTCAGTGGATTTGGCGTACTTGCAACAACAGCAGAAGAGTGCAAAAACCCAAAAAAGGACTTAACTATCGGAATTATAGGCTCTTTATTAATTGCAACTTTAGTATACGTAATAGTTGCAGGAATACTTACAGGTCTTGCACCTTACAATGAACTTGGAAGCGCAGATTCTCTTGCCTACGCACTTAGAAAACATGGGAGCAATTTTGGCTCTGCTATTATTGCAACTGGCGCAGTTGCTGGTATGACCACTGTTATAATGATGAATATATACGGTCAGTCTAGAATATTCTATGTAATAGCTAGAGATGGATTATTACCAAGTTCACTTGCAAAATTACATCATAAATATGACAGCCCTTATTTCAGTATAATAATATTTTCTATATTAATTGCATTAATGGGCGGCTTATTACCGTATGAAATATTGTCACAACTAGCTGCAATGGCAGCTCTTACTGACTACATATTCGTAGCCATAATTGTGATGCTGTTCAGAATAACAAAACCAAATATAGAAAGACCGTTCAAGTGTCCGGTAATTTTTGTTATTGCACCTGTTGCGTTGCTTGCTTGCTTATATTTACTATTTAGCCAAATAATTGGCAAACATAACGAATTACTGCTAACAGGGAAAATATTCATTATATGGATATTAACAATGCTTGCATTATATGTAGTTAAAAAAGCTACATCAAAAAAACAGGAAAACTAAGTTATAGTTAAACAAAATAACTATAACTTACTAATAAGAGGCGATTTATCGTCTCTTTTTTTTAATTGTAAAATTTAATACTAAATAACAAAGAAAGAAAATGAATACAATATTTAACATTATAACATTTCTAGATGATTTTTACTGGACCTATATTGGCTGGGTATTGATTGTAGGATCTGGCATTTATCTAACAATAATCTCAAGAGGACTTCAATTTAAAGTCTTATTTAACTTTAGAAAAAACATAAAAGAAATTTATTCCGAAGGAATCAAAAAGTCTGAACATACAAGCGGCGTGCATCCTTTTAAATTATATTTTGCATCTGTTGGAGGAATGGTAGGCCTTGGCAACATAGTTATGATCAGTGTTGCTTTGATGATTGGCGGCCCTGGAAGTTTATTTTGGATAATTATCGCCTCTTTTAGTGGGATGCTGCTAAAATATGCTGAAATATATCTTGGTGTTAAATACAGAATAAGAAATAAAAAAAACGGCTATAATGGCGGGCCAATGTATTTTCTGCAACATGCATTTAAAGGTAAATATGCAGCGCTTCTATTTGCCTTTTTACTGTGTTTATATGGAGTTGAGATCTCCAACTTCCTAATTATCGTAGACAGGTTGGATTCAAGCATCTCTGCAGGGAGAGAAGTTATAATCGCCCTACTCTTAGCTTTAGTTTTTTATGCTTCCATGGGCGGGGTCAAAAGACTTGCAAATATTTGCACCATTATTATGCCAATATTTATGATTGGATACATCATATTCTCTAGCTATATTATTATGTGCAATGCAGAAAAAATACCTGGTTTTTTCAAAATTGTACTAGAATCAGCCTTCACAGGCCATGCTAAACTTGGAGGGTTTGTTGGCAGCACAATGATTTTATCCGCCTATATGGGTATCTCTAAAACTGTATATTCTGGTGATATTGGCATAGGGTACGACTCAATTGTACAAAGTGAAACGAGAATAGTAAACCCAAAAACACAAGCAACGCTTTCAATTTATGCGCTATTCACAGATGCATTAATATGCGTGCTTACTAATACTATGCTAGGAGTGACTGGCGCGTGGCATACGCTGAATCACCTTCAGCCTTCTGATATTGTATCAACAACGTTGTCTGGATATATTCCATATTCAGATTTATTCATGACACTTTTATTGTTTTTTGCAGGTTATACAACTATTATTGCGTATTTAACAGCTGGCACGAAATGTGCAGAATTTATTAACCCTAAATATGGAAAAATATTTTACTTAATATATGCTTTATTTTCTTTTGTATTTTTCTGTAGCTTTGATCAAACAAATGTGATAATAATAATGAGTCTACTTAGTGGTTTGCTGGCACTTATAAATATTGCCGGCATAATGAAGCTACGCAAAGAAATAGATTTTAAATAAATTTAAAATTAAATTATGTCAAATAAATTAGCGCCGCTTAGAGGGATGAAAGATTTGCTTCCAGGCGATTATAATATTTTTAAATATATAGAAAATACAGCATTCAATACAGCAAAACTATATGGATATGAAGGATTTGCCACGCCAATCCTTGAATCTATTGCTGTTTTTGACAGAACTTTAGGTGAAACATCAGATGTTGTAAATAAAGAACTATATTGCTTTGAAGATAAAAAGGGGCGAAAAGTTGCAATGAGACCAGAATTTACAGCCGGAATCATGCGAGCCTATATTTCAAATAGCATGCAGCACCAATTACCGCTTAAACTATTCTCTTGTGGACCAATTTTTAGGTACGACCGACCACAAGAAGGAAGGCAGCGCCAGTTTCATCAATTAAACTTTGAATATCTTGGGGCCAAAACCCCTTATTCAGATGCAGAAACTATATTAACTGCGACTCATATATTACAAAAACTTGATATAATGCAAGATTTAACTTTAGAGCTTAATTCTCTTGGTTGCAGCGAATCTAGAGACAACTATCAAGCAGCTCTAATTGAATATTTTGAACAACATACTAATTCTTTATCTGAAGATAGTAAAAAACGCTTGCATAAAAATCCTTTAAGAATATTAGATTCAAAAGACAAGACAGATCAAGAAATAGCACAAAACGCACCCAAAATACCAGATTATTATACAAAAGAATCAGCTGAGTATTTTGGCTCAGTTCAAAAATACCTAGATAATCTTGGAATAAAATATACAGTAAATAATAAAATGGTAAGGGGCTTGGATTACTATTCGCATACAGCTTTTGAATTTACAACTACTAAACTTGGAGCGCAAAGCACAGTTCTTGCAGGTGGTCGCTATGACGGGCTGGCTAAATTAATGGGCGGGCCTGAAACACCTTCTATCGGCTTTGCAGCTGGCATAGAACGTATTGCGCTAATGAGGGAGTATAAAATTAAAACTCCTCCTACAATTGCTGTGATTCCTATTGGTGATGAGTGCCTTTTACCGGCCGCAAAGCTAGCCCAAGAATTAAGAAATAAAAATTATATTTGCAACATAGAGCATACTGGTAAAGTCAACAAACGTATACAAAATGCTCTTGATAAAAATGCTTCGCATGCTATATTTATTGGTTCAGAAGAGCTTGTAAATAATAATTTTAAATTAAAGAATTTAATACAAAACACTGAAAATACTGTAAGTAAAGAGGAATTACTAGCTAGTATTGAAAAAAAATAATTATAGAATTTTATGCGTATTTTTAATATTATGCTATCACGTAGCCTTGGCGGAATACAACAATGCTATTTAGATTATAGTGCAGCGCTTACAATGCAAAATAATGAAGTGGTTAATATCTCATCATATGAAGCTGAAATTAATAAAAAACTAGACAGCCATTATAAGCTGCCTAATTATCTTTCATGGTGCTTAATTTCTAAAATTAAACTACGTTATTTAATATGGAAACACAAGCCAGATATAATTATCTCCCATGGCAATAGAGCAATTAATTTTGCAAGATTTTTAAGGAATAAAGATATTAAACTCGTTGGTGTGTCGCATAATTATAGCTATAAATATTTAAAAAAATGCGATTATGTCTTAACACTAACTGATAAACTTAAACAACATTTGATTAGACAGGAATTTCCAGATTCTAAATGTTTGCCTATCAGCAATATGCTACGCACGCAGAAAGAATATAAAAAGCCAAATAAATTTGGTGAAATTATTACTATTGGCAGCGTAGGAAGGTTTGTTAAAAAGAAAGGTTTTTCAGATCTAATTAATTCTATATCTATATTAAAAAATCAAGGCCACAAAGTGCAACTACTACTTGGCGGAAATGGCCCTGAAGAAGAGAGCCTGAAAAAACAAGTTAATGACCTTGAACTACAAAATGAAATAAAATTTTTGGGATGGGTAGAAGATATGGACGCATTTTGGCCAAAAATTGATATTTTTTGCCTACCGTCAATTGAAGAGCCATTTGGCATTATAGTGCTTGAAGCAATGCAAGCTTCAAAACCTGTAATATCAACAAAATCTGGTGGACCAAATGAAATTATTAGGCACAAGCAAGATGGCTTGCTTACAAACATTAATTCACCAACAGATTTGGCAGAGAATATTGCCAAAATAATACAAAATCCAGAATCAGCAAGCAGCTATACAAAAAACGCCTATTGCAGGCTAAAGAATAATTATGATATTAAAATTGTAGCTAAAAAATTAGATGCAGTTCTAAAAAATCTTTGACTCATATTTTTACTAGTTTTTATCATAACTTACGCAATGCCGTCATCACGAGGAGCTCGGAAGAGCGACGTGGTGATCTAGAATAAGTGTATTAGTAATGCGAGAGTGAGTCTGAAAGACAACGTGTTGATCTCATGAGCCCGAGTTCTGTTTTACAAAATTGTCACATTTCGCGTGCACGCTCATTCGCAATGAAAGAATGCGTCATCACAATTTCAGCCTCTCCTTGCACATTTTTTTGGTAATATCACGTAATTTCTCAACTTCTGGAATCAGGAACTTCAATTCCTCTTCGGTGATTTTATAGTTGCGGTCATAGCGCGCTTTGATGTAAGCATCAATCAATAACTTATATATTCTTTTATGCTCTTCATCTACATAATTAAAAACACGACCTATTTCCCTTTCATTATAAATTATTACCACTTTTTTTAACTTAACCAAATCGTGAAGTTTTAATTTCCACAAACCAAATACCAAATAAATAGTATGATAAAAATTCTCTACCGCTTGGTGCAACTCAAATGCTGCTTTTTTTAATGCGCCCCGTGCAATACAATTTTTACAATCAATTATAAAATTTTCTGCCATAAAAAACAAATCATCATAATCATACCGGGCAATTTCGCGTGCCTCCTCCCAAGGCAAATCGCGTGCCTCAGCCAGTTCAAATTCGCCAGAATCATATAGCAAAACCCCTTCCTTCTTGATGTCGGTAAAATAATAACGTCCAATATCCAGCTGTTTATTAATACTTTTGACAGTTTCAAACTGCATACTAACTCTCGGTTCACCCGGAATCAAGCCTGCATGACCATGATTTTTAAAAAATTTATTAGTAAATTTTTCAATTCTTTGTGCCGGATTGCTAGTTGCAATATTTGGCCCATGCCCTTTTTTAAAAATAACCACAATATCAAGATCACTTTGATAGTAGTACCATCTGCCATATTCCATATACTCATCTTCGACCCAATCGCCTCTCGCATAGGATCCAAAGAGAATAATTTTGGCAATTTTATCCTTCTCTAGCTTCAGTATACCATGAACTATTTCATTTATTCTGCTTTGTATATGCTGTGATTTTTTAGGTAATTCTGTTTTCACTGAAAGTATTTTGTTTTTAATTTCTATGCAGAAATTATTTTACCGAAGAATAGATATTTTTACAATGAATATTATCAATAATATTCATAATTTATTTTTATTTCACTGCAGAAAAGATATTAATACAAATTTTCAGAGATAAGTAATTAGGATATTGTAATTTTCATTATAAGCCCCAAGCAAAAATTAATTAATTTACGCACTTACTATGTATAATAGGTTCGCTGATGTAATGAAACTGCATAATTTGAAATTAAATATCACAATAATTAACTCAATCTTCGTCTGTTATATTATCGCTAAAGTCCATTTCTACATCTTCTCCAGCATGTTGATCATGTGAAAAAGTATCTTGAAGAGCGCTGTCGTCCGCATAGTCAGCTAAATCAGGAGCATCTACTTCTTCACTAGACTCAGCGTGTAAGTTTTCTTCTTTATTAGAATCAACTTTATTGTTTTTTTGTAGAGAACTAACTTGATTTTCCCTTAAAGCATCAGGACAAATATTACCATTTGCAATTTCTCTTAAAGAAATAACTGGATTTTTATCGTTATCTTTTTCTATTGTAAGAGGCGCGCCTGAGGTTATATCTTTAGCTCTTTCGGCTGCTAATACAACAAGCTCGAATCTATTTGGAACTTTTTTTACACAATCTTCAACTGTAACTCGTGCCATATAACACCTCTTTAAACTTTAAAATATTTTTTATCTAATTATTCTGCTGACTCTGTTGATTCTTCTTTTGCCTGAGCGCGCTCTTGTTCTGCAGCAGCTTCAATAGCCTGCATTTCTAGCTCTTTTTGCTTTTCTTCTTCAGAGTCTTTTACACCGCCTTCTTTATATTCTTTTAAAGATTCTTGAGCCTCAGACTCTGTCTTTGCAACAACTACCAATATATTTTCAACAATGTCTGCATGCAACGATACAGATATTTCATATACTCCATTATATTTTATTGGTGATTCGATAATAATATTATTATAACTCAAATTTGTCTCAGTAAGCTTAGAAATTTCTATAGCTAATGCTTTTGCACTAACAGATCCAAACAGTCTGCCATCTGCAGCTGATTGAGTAATAAAAACAATATGTTTGCCTTCCATAGCTTTTGCAGCTTTCTCTGCTAGCTTAACTGCTTCATTATTTTTCTTTTCTAAATCGCCTTTAATAGTATCGAACTGAGTTATATTTTCTTTAGTTGCGCGCACTGCAAGTTCTTGTGGAACTAAATAATTACGTCCATAACCATTTGCAACATTTACTATTTCGCCTACTTTACCTAATTTTCTTACTGATTTTGTTAATATAACTTGCATTTTAATTTAACCTTTTTATTTTGAAATTATTAATCTTATAATTTGTAGATTAATATTAATAATATAATTTATGTTACTATTTACCAGTATGCACAAAAGGCATAAGCGCTAGAACTCTACTATGTTTTATAGCTTTTTTAAGCTCTCTTTGTTTCTTCGCAGATACATTAGTAATCCTACTAGGAAGCATTCTCCCTCCCTCTGAAACAAATCTTTTTAAAAGTTCAGGATTTTTATAATCTATTTTTGGTGATCCTTTTTCTGAAAACATACATTTTCTACTCTTTTTGAAAAATGATTTTTCATTTTGTTTATTTTCAGTATTAGCAGTGCTATTAGTATTTACTTCTGACATCGTATTATTTCTTATATTAAATTTATATTACGCTTTTTTTGTTGTTACATCAACAGTATTTTCTGTGTTAGAGCCTTGCTCTTCTAGTATTGGAGATGGAGTGTTTGTTATTTCCTTCACTCTTACTAGAGAATGCCTTATAATGCTCTCGCTTAATTTTATTTTTCTGTCTAATTCATCAAGTAAAGGCTTATCTGCTTCAATACCCATTAAATGATAATGACCTTTCTTGTTATTTTGAATTTCATAAGCCAAAGTTCTAAGTCCCCAATATTCTGTTTTTAGAACTTTTCCTTTATAACTCTCAACTATTTTTTTTAATTCTTCTGTTATTTTATCTACTTCAGCGGATGAAACATCTTGACGAATAATTACCGTAGATTCATAAAATGACATATATACAAAGTCTCCAAATATATTTATTTTTTAAAATTCACAGGCTTTTATATCAACATATTATAATTTATTCAAGTATAATCTTCTAAAAATAGCAAAAAAAATGTTTTTTTTGGGTTTTTATCAAAAAAACACGCTCTTTAAGCATATAATAATTTACATTAGCTGAAATATTTGCTAAACATACTATTTGTAGATTTTTATTTACACAAAGAATATGTTGATTTGGAAATAACTTTAAGGAGTAATAATTATAGTGTCTGATAAATTGCCACCAAAAATTCTTGTCATTGAGCCAGATGATACTTTAAGATCTGCTATATGTAATGCAATTGAACGATATTGGTTTGATGTTATACGAGCAAAAGATGCTGATTTTGGACTTAGATATGCTGAAGTTGATCCTCCGCATGTGATAATTATCAGCTCTAGGAAACAAAATAAATCCGCTTCGGAAATAGCACGAAAATTTGCAAATGTACAAAGACTTGAGAATATTCCTATGCTCTTTCTTATTGAAGAAGCAGAAAAAGAAGCTAATTATGAAAATATCACCAAAGCTTTAACCACAACTTTAATTAGGCCATTTACTCCAAATGAGTTAATGACTACTATTAAATCTATTTTACGAAAATACAATCCATTACTGCAAGACAGGGTTATTAGTTATAACGATATAAATATGGATCTATGCACATTTAAAATCACCAGGGGGGACAAAAGAGTTCATCTTGGTCCTATGGAATTTAAAATACTGCAACTATTAGTACAGAATCCTAAAAATGTTTACTCTAGAGATCAGATCATAGATTATGCATGGGGAGCCACTAAAGATATTGCTCATAGAACAATTGATGTTCATATTAATAGAATTAGAGCAGCTTTAAAACGTGACAGCGACAGGTTTCAAATAATAAAAACAATTAGGTCCTCTGGCTATTGCCTAGATTAAAAAAAATATTAAAACAAATGATTAAAGAACAAAATATCAACACAAAAGAAATTGTATATAGGTTAATTCATGATCATATAGCAAAGTATAAATCTAAAATAATTATAGCAATTATTTTCATGATTATAACTGCTATATGCTCTGCAGCCATAGTATGGCTTGTAAAACCAGCAATCGATGATATTTTCGTAGTAAAAGATAAGAAAAAATTATTATACGTTCCATTAATAATGCTCTCTATATACTCCATCAAAGGAGTATCTGAATTTTTTCAAAATTTTATTGTAAAATATGTAGGTCAGCAAATATTAACTGATTTACAGATGCAAATGTATCGACATTTATTAAATTGCGACTATAATTTAATAAAGTCTCAATCATCTGGAAAGCTAATTTCCAGGTTCACAAATGATATTATCTTAATGCGCAGTGCTGTTTCCAATGGTTTAGTCGGATGTGCAAAACATTTCATGTCTATAATATTTTTAATTATAGTTATGTTTACACTTGATGTTCATTTATCTCTATTTATATTTTTAGCTTTCCCTGCTGCGATATATCCAGTACAAAAACTAGGCAGAAAGATGAGGCTTGCAACATCAAAAGCACAAGAAGAATTAAGCGAATTTACTGCGCAGCTTGACGAAACATTCAATTCAATCAAAATAGTTAAATCTTTTTGCACAGAAGAAATAGAAGCAAATAGAGCTGAAAAAATAACCCAAAATATTTTAATGCAGTACAAAAAAGCTTCAAAATCAGACTCACTAACATCACCTATAATGGAAGTGTTAAGCGGCCTTGGATTTGCTTGCGTTCTTTGGTATGGTGGATTCGCAGTTATAGAAGGGAAAATGTCTCAAGGCGCATTGTTCGCATTTATCACAGCTTTTGTTTCCGCCTACAGGCCATTCAAAAGCCTTGTGTCACTTAACGTTAATTTACAAGAGGGTATAGCCGCCACCAATAGAATATTCAACATACTAGATATAAAACCCCAAATAATAGATAGCAGTGATGCTAAAACCATTAATCTATCAAATTTAGATATCAAATTAGACGACATATCTTTTCAGTACGAAGATGAAAGAAAAATATTAAACAATTTTTCGACAACTATAAAAGCAAACAAAACATATGCATTAGTTGGGCAATCAGGCAGCGGTAAAACTACAATATCAAATTTACTAATAAGAATGATTGACCCCAAATCTGGGCAAATTATAATTGGCGATACACCAATAAAAAATATCAAAATCAATTCTCTCAGAAGTCAAATATCTATAGTAACACAAGAAACTCTATTATTTGACGCAACTGTTGCTGAAAATATTGCTTATGGCATAAAAAATCCTAATAATCAAAAAATTATCGAAGCTGCAAAAAAAGCAGCAGCTCATGAATTTATTCAATCCCTACCAAATGGATACAAAACCGCATTAGGAACAGCGGGCCACAGCCTTTCTGGCGGACAGAGGCAGAGACTCTCAATAGCAAGAGCATTCTACAAAAACTCCCCTATTTTAATATTAGATGAAGCAACAAGTGCTCTTGACCCATCGTCTGAACAAGAAGTGATTAAAGCTTTGCAAGAATTGCAAAAAAACAGAACTACTATCATTATAACTCACAGATTAAATAGCATTAAAGATGCAGATAAAATTATTGTAATGAAAAATGGAGAAATTATAGAGCAAGGGTCGCACAAAGAATTAATGGATAATGAAAAAGAATATTACATTTTGTACAATAAACAATTGAAAGAAAAAACTATATCTGTATAATAAGAAAATCAAAATTCAAATATGAGGTCATAAAATGTCAGAAAATAACACAGACGAAGCAATAACATTAGACAATAGCGCATCTGAAGCTCAAGATACCCCGCCACCAGAATACTCTAGTGGACTTCTGGGTTTGACACCAATGATTTTTGTTTTCTTTATTTTTTACTTCTTAATATTAAGGCCACAAGAAAAAAAGCGCAGAGAGCAAGAAGAGATGGTAGGAGGAGCAAAAAAGGGTGAAAAAGTAATGACTAACTCCGGTATTTTTGGAATTATTACCGAGATAAATAATAGTGATAATACTATCAAGCTGAAAGTTTCTGATAATACGGAAATAGAAATGTTAAAAAGCTCAATTACAAATATAATAGAGAAAAAATCTAAAAATAAAGATTTGAAAAATAGCGAGCAAAAAATAATTAAGAAAAAAGCAAAAAAGAAATAAATCATGCAAAGAAAAGCACCGCAAAAATTCAAAAACCCTACATGGTTTTTTCCTATGACTGTAATTTTTGCTATTCTGTCACTAATCATAATTTCAGGTAATTTTTATGATTTTAAATTTGGTGGAGTTAGAACCAAAGTAAATTTAGGACTAGATCTAAAAGGCGGATCGCATCTTATGATAACAACAGATTTTGATACTTACATGAAGGATGTAACAGTAAGTAACGCCGCCGCGCTAAAAAGAGCATTAAGATCTGACAAAATTGGTTTTAAAAATTTTCAAATTGCAAAAAACACTTTAAACTTTGAACTACGCAACAAAAATGACGCAAAAAAAACGCAAAATGCTATAAAAGCAATGGATAATAATATTTCTTGTAGCAATAATGATGGTAAATTTACTGTTTACTATAATGAATATGCAATTAATCAAATTAAAGACCGAGTAATAGACCAGTCAATGGAAATTGTTAGGATGCGTGTTGATACACATGGTACTAAAGACCCCATAATACAAAGGCAAGGGGACTTAAATATTATTCTGCAAGTGCCTGGTGAAGAGAATCCTGCAGAATTAAAATCACTGCTTGGGAAAACTGCAAAACTTACTTTTCATTTGCATGATGAAAAAGGTAGCATTGAATATGAAAAAACTGGCAAGGTTAGGCGCGGATCGAGATTAGTATATTTTGAAAATGATAAAGAATATATGATTCTAAAAAAGCAAATAGTTACTGGTGGCGATGATTTATTCAAAGCAAATATGGTTTTCCAAGAAGGAAATCCTGTGGTAAGCATTTCATTTAATAATACAGGAGCTAGAAAATTTTCAACCGCTACTCAAGAAAATAAAGGCAAGCGTCTTGCTATTGTGATGGACAATAAAATTATCAGTGCTCCTTCTATTTCAAATCCTATATATAGCGGTGACGCTGTAATTACTGGCAACTTTAGTGTTCAGTCTGCAAATGAATTAGCTCTGATGCTAAAAAGTGGCGCCCTACCCGCACCATTAAAGGTAATTGAAGAGAGAACAATTGGACCAAACCTTGGTTCAGACTCAATTCAGTCTGGTAAAATTGCAGCCATCTTTGGATTCGCTTTGGTGGTGATATTTATGGTTATGGCTTATGGCAAGCTTGGAATTATAGCAAATATATCTGTACTTGCTACTTTATTTTACTTGTTTGCTCTGCTTTCAGCAACTTTTGCCACGCTTACATTGCCAGGTATTGCCGGCATTATTTTGACTATTGGTATGTCAGTTGATGCAAATGTTTTAATATATGAAAGAATAAGAGAAGAAATTAATAATGGTAGTAGTAAATTACAAGCCGTAAGAACAGGGTTCAACACAGCAACAGTAACTGTTATGGATTCCAATTTAACTACTCTGATAGCTGCATTTTTATTATATAATTATGGAGTCGGGGCAATTAAGGGTTTTGCAGTTACTCTTACTATGGGCGTTATTTCTTCAATGTGGTCAGCACTGGTAGTTACAAGATTAATAGTATTTGCATGGATTAAACATTTTGATCCTAAAAAAATAATATAAAGATATAAAATTACTTACGTTTTTGCATAGTGCTGCTTATTTGCATCGAAGTGAACATAATAAATATATTTTATTGAAATTTATTCCTTATAAAACATTACAAACTCTTGAAGTACTGGAATATCTCTGCTATATTTTTAAGGAATCATAAAAAAGGCCTGATATGAACAAATTAATTTACGTATTATTTTTCTTGCTATTTAGTTGCAGCGATGCAGATAATTCAAACGGGAAATTTTTGTCATCGAAAAAAAGTGAAGAGATTAAAAAATATATTATATCTCAAACAAAAAGCAAAAGTGGCATTGATCTGAAGGGAAATTTTGGAAAAAAATTACGAGGCATAAGACTTACAGGTGTTGATTTATCTGGTGCTGACTTGTCAGGAATTGATTTATCTAATGCGATAATTGCAAGGGTAAATTTTTCAAACGCTAATATGAATGATGTAATATTAACGAATGCCACAATCCAAGAAAGCGATTTGACCGATGTTATTCTTAAAGATCTTGATGCACAAGGTGTAGATTTTCAGGCAACTATATTCAATAAAACTAAATTAAATAATGTTAATCTAGCATATGCAAATCTAGAAGAAGCAGAATTCCAAGAAGCAGAAATATTCAATACAAGGTTTGATAGCTCTAATTTAAAAAAGGCTAAATTTAACAAATGTAATTTAAAAAATGTAAATTTACAAAAAGCAAATCTAATAGAATCAAGTTTTATAGAGTCAACAATAACAAGCTCTGCATTTTTTGGTGTTGATGTACGAAAAGCAGATTTTTCTAAATCTCGTCTTATATCATCTAGCTTTGAGTCATCTGATTTAACTGGACTAAAAGCGTTTGGTAGCGAATTTTTAGGGACCGATTTCAGTCAGTCAATTATGGATGAATGCGAGTTTAAAGAAGATGTTAAATTCACTAAATCTATGTTTGCAAATACATCTATGAAAAAAATAAAATTAGACAAAGTAGAATTTGATAGTTGCACAATTCACGAATCTTTATTACTAGAGTCTGAAATTAAAAACACAAAATTTAAAAACAGCTCTATAAAGAACAGTAAATTCAATAATTCCTTAATCAACAAAGTATTACTACATCAAGTTAAAGCTGATAATATAATGTTTAACAAAGTTGATATTGATGGCTTTAGAGCCAATTATTCTTCAATAGAAAACTCAACATTTAGTAATGCTGATGGAGTTAAAGTTATATTTGAAGCTTGCGACCTGGAAGGAACAAAATTCGACAACTATAATTTAGATGATGCCTCTTTTAGAAAGACTGATTTAACAGGCGCTCTATTCAGGAATGGAAAAATTTATCGGACCTCGTTTGTATCTTCAATTATGAATAAAATGGCAATAATAGATTGTTCATTTCAAGCTTTAGCTTTTAATAACTCACCTGTAAAAAATTCGCAATTACGGGGCAATAAAACAGTTGCTATGATTGCATCAAATTCACCATTTACGCGGAATATTATGTTTGGTAACAAAGGTTTTGATAGGATCAGAAGTGCGCAAGAAATTACAAATTTACAAGAGTTGATAAAATTAAAAAACCTAGCTAATTTAAATATGTCTTATATAGACCTTTCAAAAATTAAGTTAGACGGTACAAATTTTAAAAACAGTATTTTAGTAGGCACACGGTTTGAAGAAGCTACTCTCAAGAATTGTATTTTTGAGAATAGCAATTTAAATAGAGCGAATTTTGTTAAAGCAATTTTACCAGGTTCAATTATTAAAAACTCTAGTTTAATTGGAGCTAAATTTGATGCAACTAATTTCAGTCAAACAAAATTAAATAATCTTGATTTTAGCAGAGCTTATATAGCCAATATTATTGCAAAAGAAGCTTTTATTTCAAACGTCAAGGGCCTTGATCCCAAAATAAAAGATTTATGAAATTAGTAATTTTACTGCATGGCATTGGCCAAAAACAGTATGTATTCAAAAAATTATCTAATACTCTAGAAGAAAATGACTATGATATATTAAATATCAAATATCCTTCAACTAAAATGTCTATAGAAGGTATAACAGAATTTATACACAAAGAAATCAAGCCAGTTACAAATAAATACGAAGAAGTAAACTTTGTTGGTTTTTCACTAGGTGGATTAATAATTAGAGCTTATTTAAATAAATATAAATTAGAAAATCTAGGCAAAGTTATTTTTATGGGTACACCTCATGCAGGAAGCGAAATAGCAGATTTGCTGAAGAATATAAAAATTTTTAAAAATATTTTTGGACCAGCTGGGCAGCAATTAGTTACTAATAATAATCAGCTTGCAAATATATTAGGTACTCCCTATTATGAGTTTGCTACAATCGCTGGAAATTTATCGCTAGATATATGGTTTCTTTTATTTTTAACTAAAGCTAATGATGGAAAAGTTTCTGTTCGAAGTGCCAAACTAGAAGGCGCAAAAGATCATATAACATTAAAAGTTTCTCATTGGCAAATGCCAAAATCTAAAAGAGTTTGCAGGCAAGTAGTATATTTTTTAGAAAATTCAACATTCAAACATTAAAATTCATGACACCTATTTTCTACATCAAAAATGGTAATTTAAGCTTTGCAGATAAACATATATTGCAAGATATTGAAATATATGTTTCTCCTGGAGATAGAGTGTGCCTTGTTGGACGCAATGGCTGTGGTAAATCTAGTTTAATGAAAATAATCAGTAGCGAATATGAGTTGGACAAAGGGCAATTATTTCAAGATCCTACCATTAATATTGGTCATTTGAAGCAAGAACTTAAAGAAGTCCCTAATAAAACTATTTATGATTTTATTCTCAAAGAATTCAAAAATCCAGATGAGAGTAAATATAAAGTTAATATGATTTTAGAACAAATGCAGATAGATGGAAATTCTATTTTAACAGAATGTTCTGGTGGGCAAGTACGTAGAGCATGCCTTGCAAAATCTTTAGTATCATCCCCTGATATCTTACTACTGGATGAGCCGACTAACCACCTAGATGTTGAGTCAATTGAATGGCTTGAAGAATATTTAAAATCATATAAAGGTGCTATTATATGCATCAGCCATGACCGGGCATTTCAGGAAAATATAAGCAATAAAGTTTGGTGGATTGATCGAGGAGAAATAAGAAAATCTAATAAAGGGTTCAAACATTATGACAATTGGCGCGAAGAGATAATTGCACATGAAGAGCAACAATTGCTAAAAATGAATCGTAAATTAGAAGCAGAAAAAGGCTGGCTAAACACAGGTGTTACAGCGCGCAGAAAAAGAAATCAAAAAAGACTAGCTAACTTGCACCGCCTGCGTGAATCATGTAAAGCGCATGAGACTCATTTAAAAAATGCTAAATCCAAACTTAGACTAGAACTTGCAGAGGAAGAAAATAAAACAAAATTTATTATTGAAGCAAAAAATATCTCCTATAGTTTTCCTGGAAAAAAACTATTTAATGATTTTTCTTTCAAAGTAAAAAAAGGAGAAAAAATTGGAGTTATAGGTCCTAATGGAAGTGGGAAATCAACATTGATAAAATTACTTACCAAAGAACTAGAACCAGAGTCAGGAAAAGTAAAACACGGTACTAATATTGATATTACTTATTTTGACCAACAACGCAGCGAGCTAAACCCCAACCATAGTTTAAAACAAACTCTGTGTCCTGGTGGTGGTGATCAAGTGTTGATAAGAGATCGGCACATGCATGTTGCCGCTTACTTAAAGAAGTTTATGTTTGACCCCAAAACTATGGAAGATAAAGTATCAACTCTATCTGGCGGGGAAGCAAACAGATTGCTGCTTGCAAAATCATTGATAAATCCAGGCAATTTTTTCATTCTAGATGAACCAACAAATGACCTGGACATGGATACTTTAGAAATGCTGCTAGAGATTTTAGCAGATTATAGCGGTACATTAATAATCGTTAGCCATGATCGTGATTTTCTAGAAAGGCTAGTAACTAGAACTTTGGTTTTTGGAGCCGATAAAATTATAGATCTGTATGGAGGCTATAATGATTACCTAAAATTTTATAAAAAAAAGAATGAAATAGAAGCTGCTAAAACTAAATCTAAAGCCTCAACAAAAAATAAAACTAATAGCAATAAATTTCAGGAAAGAGTTAAAAATTCTGGCAAGCTAAGCTATAAATACACTAGGCTTCTGGAGGTACTTCCTCAGGAAATTGAAAGTATTGAAGCGCGGCTTGCTGATATAGAAATTCTTCTATCCGATAAAGATTTATACGCCAAGGACGTTAAAAAATTCAATAATTTATCTCACGAGTTAGAAGATTTAAAAAAGCAACTAGATGCTAAATTACAGCAATGGATACAAATAGAAGCTATGAAAAATCAAACATCTCTAACAAGATAGGGGGGTGAGGTATTGTAAACATGTTTAATACTTCTGCACCCATAAAATATAGAAATAGTGTATTTTCTATACAGAGTGCAAGATAGATCTACCATGCAGTATAAAAAGTTAAAATATCAATATTTAAATGTTCAACTGCGCATCTTAGAATATCTTGCTTGTATCAGCTTGCTCTTTTTGATCCTAGATTTAAGGTCAGTAATTAGTGCATCAATACCGCGCGATGTAATGACACTATTAAACTCTGATTGCTGGGAGTTTAGAATACTTACACCTTCTGTGATTATATCACCAGTTTTGAAATTATTTGGCCCTAATTTATGCACAAGATAGTCTACCTTGAATGGAGCAGCGCCTGGTTTTACAATTTCAGTGCTTGCAATAAACATGGAGTCATCCAGTTTTCTGACACCCGTTATTTTAGCTTTTTGCCCTTCGTAGCTTGCTGCCATTTCTGAATAAGTTATAATTATAAATTGCTTGTATACAGAAACGAATTCATTTATTTTGTCTTTAGTTAAATTTTTCTTATGACGCCCAAGGCTAGATTTCGCCATCCAGTCA
Organism: Alphaproteobacteria bacterium; assembly: GCA_020628955.1. Lineage (GTDB taxonomy): Bacteria > Pseudomonadota > Alphaproteobacteria > Rickettsiales > Rickettsiaceae > Megaera_A. Next base: position 3,757 of record JAHDEH010000004.1, on the reverse strand, counting down.
AGATGCATATTTGAACGCACAACTTCAGCTGATTTTTGCTTTCTTTGATCTAAATTTAGTTTTTCATTTTCAAAAATTGCGTATCCTTCATGCAAGGTAGCTTCTAAGTAGCCATGCACATCAGGATAGTCTGTTTTTGCATAGGAAATACTTGCGAATAATGTAAAAATTAAAAATAGTTTTAATACTGCTTTCATGATATTTTGCCCAAAAAATTAATTTAAATATAAGTATAAGGTGCTAAATAAATATATTCAGCACCTATATATGTTTTTATTATAATACTATATTGGAATATAAATCCACTTATTTTTGCGCAACAGGACAAACAAAATTACTTGTATATGCCATTTTTGACTCTCTTGAGTTTAAATAGGCTTGGCGCATTGCAATGTAAGGATCTGGTGAATGCTTAGTAATATGGTCTGTGAACGGCATTATTTTGCTCCTGGTATGAACAATTGCAACACCACTTCTTGCATATTTAAAGTCGCTATGCATGAAATATCCTAGCGGATTTAGTTTGCTATTTAATACAGGCGTGTCTAGCAATCCTCTGCCGCTTGTTGGGCCATATAATGGCAGAACAATATATGGACCAGCACCAACACCATGATGAGCTAGTGTATGTTCAAAATTTTGCTTTTCTGAGTTTAGGCCAAATTTTCCTGCAACATCAAATAAACCACCAACTCCTAAAGTGGAATTAATTGCAAATTTCCAAAAGCTCTTAAGCACACCTTCGCCTTTACCTTGAAAAGCGTAATTTACAGTCGATAGAGGCTCTGTAAAGTTGCTATTAAAACTTCCAACCCTAGCTTTTACATAGTCATTTGTGAATTTACCATAGCCTTTAGCAATAGGCCTCAGCACTATAGTGTCTAGCGCCCCATTAAACATAAATACTCCACGGTTTATGGTTTCGTACGGGTCATATGCTTGGCATTTTTTATTAATAGATGCGTAGTTATATTCAGCATTTACATTTAAACTAGTTAGCAACAATATGCTAAAGATGATCTTAGATATAATTTTTTTATTCATAATTAACTCATAAATTTATTTAGTGCAGATGAATATAGAGGAATTATTTTTATTTTCCATATTAATTTCGTTAATTGATAGAATTTTAAAGTTATTTTTTTCTAAAATATTTATCAAATAACCCTGACTATATGAGAAATTAAGGGTTTTAGACCGAAGTTTATTTACATCAGAAATTTCAGCTCTGAATGCAAAATAGCCATTTTTTTGCATTGTTTTATGTATTTTTTTAACAAAATCACTAATATCTTTTTTAGGAGGTAGACCGTCAAGGCTTAATATTACATCAAATTTATTTTTATTTTTCTCTATGAAATCTGCAGGAAGAGCATGAATTATTTCGTCATAAATAAAGTTATTTGGATAATATTCTTCCATAGATTCTATCAATTCTTCAGAAATTTCAACACCAGTAATATTGATATCTGCAGGTAATTTTTGTTTAATTTCATTACCTAGCAAGCCAATATTACAGCCCAGCTCTAAAATCTTACAACTCTCTAGTAATATTTCATAATTTTTTTGCAAGTCTGATACTAATATCTCAGTAATACTCATAGAGTCACTTACAAAATTATCTATATAATTTGCTGCACCTATATCCCTATGTTTTATATAAATGGCCTCTGGAATCTCCTCAATATTATCTTTATTTTGAATAAATTGTTGTAAATCCAGCACATCAGCATCTCCTGCAGCTATTGCGCTTGCAAGCGCAGCATTATAGTTATTTTGCATTAAATGGCACCAAGCTAGCATATAATTTGCCTCTTTATTTTCTTTATCTATCCATTTTTTTACAAAATTAAATCTAAATATCGCGTCTTTATAATTACCTCTATAGAGATGATGCATCCCATTTTGTAAATTACTTTCTGTCATGTTACCGAGCTTTGCCTTTAATTCAGAAAAATTGTTAAATAATTGCGCTGGTATAGATTTGATGAGTTGCATTAACTTAATTAATGCAGTTTTTATAGTAGAAAATATATTTTTTATCATTTTTTTCTTTAAACTTAGTTTGATTTAGAATGAATATTCTCATATAATGCGTTATAATTCAAATAAAATTGACAATTTACCATTCAATTAAATTAAAATGAGAGCAAAAATATGTCACTACTTGCCAACAGATTGAAATCTGTAAAGCCATCAAAAACACTTGCAGTAAACGCAAAAGCTAAAGAATTAGCCAAGAAGGGGATGAATATCATATCTCTTGCAGCAGGAGAGCCAGATTTTGACACTCCTGAAAATATTAAGCAAGCAGCAATAGATGCAATCAATAGCGGCAGAACTAAATATACAGCAGTTGGAGGCACAAATGAGCTAAAAAATGCTGTGATAGAAAAATTCAAACGCGAAAATAATTTGAGTTATTCTGCCGAAGAAATAATTATAGGCACTGGTGGCAAACAGGTTATTTATAATTTATTTATGGCTAGCTTGAATGAAGAAGACGAGGTGATTATACCATCACCCTACTGGGTTTCATATCCAGATATGGTTGCTCTTTCTGGTGGCACACCAGTTATAGTTAATACATATGAGAAAGATAATTTCAAGCTCAAAGCGGAGTCTTTGGAGGAATCTATCACAAAAAAAACTAAATGGCTTATTTTAAACTCACCAAGTAATCCAACTGGTGCTGCTTACGATGAAAATGATATAGAAGAAATAGCAGAAATAATGCGCAAATATCCGCATGTGAATATCATGTGCGATGATATATATGAACATATTATATATGATGATTTTAAATTTAAAACTTTTGCAGAGATTGCTCCAGATCTTAAAAATAGAATATTTATTGTTAACGGTGTTTCTAAATCTTATTCAATGACAGGGTGGAGAATTGGTTATGGAGCAGGTAGCGCTGAGCTAATTAAAGCAATGACTATGGTGCAATCGCAAAGCACTTCCAACCCATCTTCTATAAGTCAATATGCTGCGGTTGCCGCGCTAACGGGTGAACAAAATTATATCAAAACCAACACAGAAAATTTTCAGAAAAAACGTGATTTGGCAATGTCTTGCATCAATAAAATTGAAGGTCTTGAGTGCAATGTACCAGAAGGTGCATTTTACTTATTCATAAAATGTAGAGCATTATTTGGCAAACAAACCAGCAAAGGAGATATCATAAAAAATTCATCAGATTTTTCTAGCTTTTTACTAGAATATTCAAATGTTGCAGTTGTACCTGGTGTGGCTTTTGGAGCAGAAGGCTACATCAGAGCTTCATATGCAACATCAGAGGATTTAATCAAGCAAGCTTTTGAGAATATCTCTAACGCAATAGCAAAATTAAAATAATCAAGAAAGGATAAAATAAGTTTGCATTATGCTTAAAGAACTACCAGAGAAAATTATTAAAAGCACCCCAGTGCAAAAAATATTTATGTTTATTTTGACGCTATACATAAAATTTGCATATAAAACATCGAAATATCAAATAATAAGTACATCATCAAAATATTTAACGCCTGAGGAGTATGATTGTGTTTTATTTGCCCATTGGCATCAACATATTGCATATGCTCTAGAAGGGCTTAAGAAATGCAAGAATATATCTGCACTAGCTTCTCCGCATAGGGATGGAAAATTATTAACTGATATTATAAAATACAGAGGTCATAGGGTAATAGAAGGATCTACCAATCGCAATGCTGCAGGTGCTGTTAAAGGCATAATTAGTGAGCTTAAAAAAAAT
>JAHDEH010000003.1 GCA_020628955.1 Alphaproteobacteria bacterium | reverse complement strand
CTACATACAGCACTAGAATATTTATTCTGGTGCTGTTTTTAATTTAAAACTATCTTGAATTTAATAATTAACTCTGACAAAATACAGGCCTTGCGGTGGAGCGGTAGGCCCTCCAGCTGCGCGTTTTTTTGCTTCTAATGCCTTTTTCATATCAAGTGGTTGCCACTTATTACTACCAACTAATACAAGGCTTCCCACTATGTTTCTGACCATATGATGTAGGAAAGACATTGCAGATATATGAATTTCAATTATATCTCCATTTACTATAAATTCAATTTTATCAATTGTCTTTATAGGAGATTTTGCCTGGCAGTCTGCTGCCCTAAAGGTGCTAAAATCATGCTCTCCTAGCAAATGCTTAGAAGCTTCTTCCATCGCTGCAAGATCTAGCTTATAGCGTACCCAATATACAAAATTTTTATTTAAAATATTAACAGCTTTTCTGTTTAGTATCTTGTAAACATAATGCCTGGATTTTGCAGAAAATCTTGCGTGAAAATTGCTGTCCACCTCTTCTATATCAATAATCCCTATCGTGTGTTTGCGCATGAAATGATTGATGGAATACATCATAGTTTGGGGATTGAAGTGTGTTTTAAGGTCAAAATGCGCAACTTGAGCAATAGCATGCACACCAGCATCTGTTCTGCCAGCTATGTGAACTACAACTTTTTCTTTGGTTAATTCAAATATAGCCTCCTCTACTACTTGTTGAAGAGATAAATGCGTTTTTTGTCTTTGCCAGCCAGCATAATTTGTTCCTATATATTCCAGTTTAATTTTATATCTATAGAAGCCTCCCTGATTTAGCTTTGCTAATTCTACTTGCTCTGCACTGGAAATATTTTCAGAATTATTTTTTAACATTTAAAATTTAATTATTCTGAATTACTCTCATTTTTAGCCTTATTTTGTCCGCTACCACTTAAGAAAGTCATCATTTTCTTTGACCTAGTTGGGTGTTTTAATTTGCGTAAGGCTTTTGCTTCAATTTGTCTTATACGCTCGCGCGTTACATTAAATTGCTGCCCAACCTCTTCCAGGGTATGGTCAGTATGTATACCTATGCCAAAGCGCATACGTAGAACTCTTTCTTCGCGTTGATTAAGCGTAGAAAGCATTCTGGTAGTAGTGTCTCTTAAGTTGGAATAAAAAGCCGCGTCACTTGGTAGTACAGCATTTTTATCTTCAATAAAATCACCAAGATAGCTGCTATCTTCATCACCAACTGGATTCTCAAGACTGACAGGTTCTTTTGCTATTTTCATAACCTTGCGTACCCTGTCCACTGGCATGGATAATCTTTCTGCAATTTCAGCGGGTGTTGGTTCGTATTCAAGTTCTGCAGCCATCTGACGCGATGTTCTGATGATCTTATTAATAGTTTCAATCATATGCACAGGAATTCTTATAGTCCTTGCTTGATCTGCAATAGATCTAGTTATTGCCTGCCTAATCCACCATGTTGCATATGTAGAGAATTTAAAACCTCGGCTATATTCAAATTTATCTACCGCTTTCATTAGACCAATATTGCCCTCTTGAATCAGGTCTAAGAATTGCAATCCCCTATTAGCATATTTTTTTGCAATAGAAATAACTAGTCTTAAATTAGCTTCAATCATTTCTTTTTTAGCACGAGATGTTTGTCGATCGCCTTTTTGAACCTGCGAAACTATTCGCTTAAATTCCAAAATAGGAAGTCCTATTTGTTTTTCTATTGAACCAAAATCAACAATTATTTTGTCTATATTATGCTCTTCTTTTTCTAGAAAATATTTCCAAGTTTCTTTTTTTTGCTTTTTAAATTTCTCTATTAATTCAAATCTTACATCTGCACCATGAAACAATTTTAAAAAATCTTGACGTTTAACTTTGGATTTTTCTGCTAGTTTTAATAGCTCCATTTCTTTAGCAATGATTCTTTTGTTTAGAGTATATATATCTGTTAGCATTTCCTCGATGCATTTTATATTAATATGCATTGAAGATACTTCTTCTGTAAGCTCAGCAAGATATTTTTTATATTTTTTATCGTTTTTAGATAGCTCAGAAGATTCCGGTCTTTTCTTTAAATATTCATTATTAATAGCTAAAATATCACTGCTTAATTTGGCTATATTTTCCATTTTATCTATTACAGATGGCATCAACTCTGATTCCATAGCCGCTATAGTTAAATTAACACTTTCTGTTTGTTCTACTTTTGCTTCTTCGTCATTTTCAGAGACAGCGTCAATATTTTCTTCTTTTTCATCGCCATCTTCTGAGTTTGAATCTTCATCTGAATCTAATTCATCATCCAAGTCATCTTCGATAGACTCTTGGTCATCTTCTTCAGCTAGTGCTACTTCATCTGTGCCAAGGCTTGCTTCCAAATCTATAAAATCCCTAAGTAATAATTTTTCGTTAGCTAGATCCTCGAACCATTTTATAAAGCGGCGCATAGCAATGGGACTTTCGCATAATGAGCGCAGCATTAATTCTTTTCCAGAATTAATGCGTTTAGCAATTTCTATTTCATTTTCTCTGGATAGAAGTTCAACCCCTCCCATATCTCGTAAATAAAGTCTAACTGGGTCATCAGTAGAGCCTAGATCTTCATTAGCAGCAGGCCCAGCTGACTCCTCGTCTGATTTTGTAGCTTTGCTAGATACTGTTACCTCTTGATTAACATTAACATCTAGTTTTATATCCTCTGCTTCATCTTCATCTATTATATCCACTCCTGCATCAGAAAATTCAGACATTGCGCTTTCAAGCTCTTCTACTGAAAGCTTTTTATTTGCTGGCAGAGATTTATTAAGTTCATCATATGTAACAAATCCTTTTTTTTTGGCTTCTGATACTAGATTATCTAAATCTTGTGGTTTTTGATCTTCTTGCTTCTGGTCTTTGTTATCTTTCTCTGTCATACTTAAAATTATTATATAGTTAAATTATATTATATATATTTCGCTAAAACCATTAATCCACAAAAGTTTCGCCTAGTCTTGCTATTTCTTTGGAGATTTTTTGAATCTCTGAAATATAAGATGATAGTTTTGTAGAGTCTGGTTCTTTTTCGTTTAATGTATCTGTATATTCTTGCTTTAAAAGTAATAAATAATGTTTTTTCAATAACCATTCAAATATTTGTAAATGGTCTACATTTTGCTTACCCAAAAAATTAACATTTAAAAAAATGTTATTATGTTTTAACAATACAAGAAAAATGTCAAAAAATCTAGTGTTTTTTACAGAATTTTCTATGTCTTCAAACTTTAGGTCTGTTTTGTTTAAATGTAGATCTATAATCCAGTCCTTAAATTCAGACAAGGCTTGGTTTTTTAAGATAAAATCTGCATCAATTTGTTCAATAATTTCAGGAAATTTAATTAAATATGCGCAAATTGCATGCTCTGCCATTTCCATTTCTGAATATTTTTTGGTATCTGCAACTTCTTGGCTAATTGTAGCAACTATCTTTTTAGACTTTGAATTCTTTCTAATTAAATCATTCCAAATTTTTTCTTTAAAATAAGATTTAAAATTAGCTTTTAAAGCATTATCTTCAATTTTAGCGGAATATTCAAATAAAGTTGATTCTAGCCTTGCTCTAGCTTCTGCGGTGTTAAAAGCTTTGCCTGTAAATTCTTGCTGCCAGATCATTTCAGATAGGCTTATTCTATGTGATAGTAATTTTGCAAATGATTCGGAGCCATTATTTTTGATAAAATCATCTGGATCAGCCCCTGTTGGCATCCTGATAAATGAAGTTGATTTCATGGCTGTTATACTAGGCAAGGCCATATTAATTAACCTGCTGCTTGCTCGCTTCCCTGCGCTATCACCATCTAGGCAAGCTACGATCTCATCGCTTGAGCGCCATAATTTTGCAATGTGCTTCTCTGTAACCGAGGTTCCAAGGCTTGCAACCGCATGCTTAAAACCAGCTTGGTGGAGCGCTATAACATCTGTGTACCCTTCAACTATAATATAGTAATTATCTTTATATGCATGGGTGGTAGCAATATTTTCCCCGTACATGGTTTCTGATTTTTTAAAAACTATAGTTTCCGGGGAATTGATATATTTAGGCATTGCGTCGCCAAGGGCTCTCCCTCCAAAACCAACTATTTTATTATATATATTTTTTATTGGAAACATTATACGATTATTAAATATTTCATATATTTTTCCATCGTCGCGTTTGCCAAATAGGCCAGATTTAAGTAGATCTTTTAAAGGTATAGATTTTGTTTTAAAAAACTCTTCTAGCTTCCCCCTGCTTGGCGCAAAACCTAATCCAAAACTTTTTATTGAAGAGTTATTTATTCCTCTTTTTAGAAGGTAATTTGTTAGCTCGCTTGTCATTTGAGAAGTGAAAAATTCAGCGGCTAACTCTAATATTTTATATATCTCGTCAGACTCTTCATATATTTTAGCTTGCTGCGGGGATATTTTAGGCAGCTCTATTCCATTATCTTGAGCTATTTTTTTTGCAGATTCGCTATAGCTCATGCCATAATTTTCTGCAACAAATTTAATAATATCACCATGCGCGCCGCAACCAAAACAATGATAAAATCGTTTTGCGTCATTTACAGTAAATGATGGAGTTTTTTCCCCATGAAATGGGCATAAGCCACTATACTCATTACCTTTTTTGGTAAGAGATACTTTTTGCCGCACTATATCAGACGTGCGAATATTATTTCTGAGCTGTTCGTAGAAATTTAGAGGAAAGCGCATAAATTAAAATACAAAGCTAAATAAATATGTCGAAAATGCATATGTGCATGGTATAGATAAATTATCATTTAACTTAAGATCTTTCGCATAAAATTCTGCGCAAGTAGTAAGTATTGAGCTAAGTAGAATTACAAAAAAACTTGTATTATAGCCAATAATAAAATAAGACAACATGCCAATTAAAATAGATAATGCAAAAAATACACCAGAACCTTCATAGGATTTGCCATTATCTAGAGTTTTGCCATGTTGTTTGCCAATTATTGCAGCTGCGCTATCGCATATTATTAAAATTAGCCAGGATGCAATAGTAAGACCCTTTGCAAATAGCAAAGCTGTGATAAAAAAACCAAGAGCCATATAGCTAGAACCTGATAAAGAATCTAAATTTAGGTCTGTAGCAGTTTTTTGTTCTTTATCCCTAAGTAAAAAACCAAAAAATTTTTGTATTACCTCTTTAATTTTGAGGTTAGAGTGTCTATATATATCTAAGTAGATCGTGATTAAGGTAATAATTGCAAGTATCGCAACCATATATTTTTTCTGCAAGAAAATATATATAATTGGAAAAATAAGTGCGCATAGGTGGAAGGCTTTTCTTTTAAGCTCAAAATTTATCGAGTTTTTATTCATTATATTTAATGGTTGTTAGTTTGACAAAGCAATATAGTATAAATATACTGCCAATTTACAATATAAACAAGAATAAATTAAGAAATAGGTTATGAATAAATTTCCAATTACGAAAAATGGGCACAAAAAGCTCGAAGAAGAACTAAAAGACTTAAAGCAAAATCAGCGCCCTGCAATCATACAAGCTATTGCTACCGCTCGTGAATTTGGTGATCTATCGGAAAATGCAGAATATCATGCAGCGCGAGAGAAACAGAGTTTTGCTGAAGGGAGAATTTTAGACCTAGAGGATAAATTATCTCGCTCTGAAATTATAGATATCACTAAACTTTCTAATGAAAGTGTTAAATTTGGTGCTACAGTACAATTAATAGATGATGATACAGAAGAGGAAAGCACATATCATATACTTGGAGAATATGAAGCAGATATTACTAAACAAAGAATCTCTACAAAATCTCCATTAGCGAGGGCGTTAATTGGCAAAACAGTAGGTGATATTGTAGAAGTAACAACTCCAAAAGGAATTAAAGCTTATGAAATTGCAGAAATTAGCTTTGAGGAGATGGAAATATAAAAGAAAATATTAACGCTTTTAAAATATAGTAAAATATGGTATAATACGCTAAATTCTGGATCAATAAGAGCCAGGTAATTGCTAAAATTATAAACGGGGATTTATGAAAGAGACATCAAATTTACCAGTAATAACCAAAAGCAGCAACGGTCTCACCAACTATCTGCGTGAGGTAAATAATATCCCCTGCCTTAGTGCCGAAGAAGAATTTTTGCTAGCAAAAAACTATCTAGAACATCAAGATATAGACGCCGCGCACAAGCTTGTTAAAAGTCACTTAAAACTAGTTGCAAAAATTGCTATGCGCTATAAAAATTATGGACTGCCAGTTAATGACCTTATATCGGAAGGTAATATTGGCTTAATGAAGGCCGTAAAAAAATATGACCCAGATTTGGGCCACAGACTCTCTACCTATTCTATGTGGTGGATAAAAGCTTCTATTCAAGAATATGTACTACGCTCTTGGTCATTGGTTAAAATTGGTACAACATCTGCACAAAAAAAATTATTTTTTAGCCTTAATAAAGTCAAGAAAAAAATTGCTGCATTATATTCACGTCCTGTTAATGAAACAGATCACGACCAAATAGCACAGGAACTTGGCGTGAGCACAAAAGAGGTTTCAGAAATGAATATGCGACTATCTGGTACAGATTCATCTCTTAATAGAACTGTTGGCTACAGCGATGATAGCAAAACTGAAATGATAGATTTATTACCAGAGGCGAAGGCTAATCAAGAAGATATACTCTCTTGCAAACAAATAGCGTCCAATCATAAAAAGATTTTGTTTGATGCTATTTCGCAGCTAAATGAAAGAGAAATGAAAATTCTAACTGCGCGTAAATTAAATGATGCACCAGTTACTTTAGACGTTTTAAGCACAGAATATAATATTTCTAAAGAAAGGGTTAGGCAAATAGAAAATAGAGCATTTGAAAAAGTGCAGCTCTATGTGCTTGAAAAAATTAATACAGACGGTCAGCTAAAAACTATTGAAAGCAACTAGTTAAAAATGAAAATACAAAAACTAGTGCGTGATAAAATTCCAGATATTATAAAAAAATCAGGTAGAGTTGCACAAGTACAGCGCCTTGATGAAAAAGAGTATTATGCAGAACTTCAGAAAAAATTAACTGAAGAAGTTAATGAATTTCTTGCAGAACCTTGCCTGGCAGAGCTAGCAGATATTACAGAACTTGTACATGCACTTACCAAGATACTTGGGTATAATATAAGTGATCTCTTCCGTTTGCATTCCTACTCACGAGATTGCCACATTTCGGCTATGCCTCATTCGCAATGACGAATTCCTTATTGGGGACGCATTTCCCCTTGACAATAATCATTAATTTATTCATAATAGAAACTGGAATGGCAAGTTGCCGTTCTGGGATATCGAAGTCTCTAATCAACACGACGCTTACTTGGTTTAGCGTCGTAAATCTATAAAATCCATTTCCTTGATTTATGATCGGGGAGATGCAGGTTATGTACAAGGCAATTTTGTTGCCTAAAGACCTTCATGGACTGTTGTTGATAGTTTTTTCGAACTCCCCGATCACTTGAGGGAGGTTATCCTTCAAGTTGATTTTTATCGAGGTTCTAGCAATTAGAACCTTTTTAATTCAATCATTTTAGGGAGGATATACCAAAATGACAAACGATAAGAAAATGCGCAACCTAGTTGCAAACGCTCTATTTGGCAAAGAGCCTGTAAAAAACAACATATCTCACAAAGCGCAGCAGCCAATTCACTCAAAAGCAACCAATATTTCAAAAGAGCAGAAAGAGCTGAATAAAAAATTATTTGAAGCAGCAAAAAACATGGATTATGACGAAGTGTGTAAGCTGCTAGATGCTGGTGCTAGTCCGATAGATTCTATTAATGATGATGGAATAGCGGCAATGACGTATATTGCAAAAATGCACGAGAAGATGCAAAAAGAGGCGAAATATGGCATAACGCCCCAAATTAGCAATCTCTTGCGCAAAATGCGCCATGTTAGCGGGAAAAAATAGGGGGCATGCGCGGAGGAGCGTAAGCGACGTGGTGATCTTTTTCGGCACGCCCTTCATCGCCGAATTATAGTAAAAAATCTTTCAATTTATCAAGGCATTCAGGCATATTTTTGCGGCCAAATCCTATGCGGAAGTGGTTGCTGCTATAGTCATAAATAGATGCCGGTAAAAGAAGAACACTTTTTTTGGCAACTAATTGCTTGCAAAAAGAATCTATGGTATCAGTTCCTTTATATTTTACAAAACCAACGCATCCTCCTTGCGGACGAACCCATTGAAAAAGGTGTTTATACTCTACAAAAAATTTATCAAGAAGTTGTAGATTATAATCGACTATTGCATTATTACGTTGTAAGATTTTATCTTTTGCTTTCAGCGATATTAAACTCAGAATTTCAGCAGGCGCGCTATTACAAATAGACGTGTAATGCTTCATTTGCTCTATTTTTTTTAGCATATCTTTGTTTTGACATGCAATCCAGCCAACCCTTAGTCCCGCAAGGCCAAAAGCTTTACTCATAACGCCAAGCGATATTGCTTTATCATAAATATTTGCAGCAGGAGAGCTCCATTGTTTATTTGGAGAACCAAGAAGTCTGTATACTTCATCAGAAAATAGCCATATATCCCCAGATGCACACAGATCCACAAGATCTTTAAGCTCCTCCTCTTCTATTACTTGCCCTGTGGGGTTATGCGGAAAATTAATAATAATGCATTTGGTATTAGTTCGCAAAGATCTTTTAATAGCATCAATATCAATGCGCCAATCATTTTCTTCATTTAGTTTCATTTCAGTGATGCTAGCGCCTTTGGATTTTGGTACTTCAAGCAAAGATTGATAGCAAGGTGTTAGCACAATAACATGATCAGATGGTTCTATAATGGAATTGAGTGTGCAAAATATTCCCTCTTCAGCGCCCGCAAACATTAATATATTATCTAATGCAAGCCCATGATACATTTCATGTGCTACTACATCTCTGAGCTCTGGCATTCCAGGTACTTCAGTGTAGCTTAATTGTAAATTATTCCATAATTTTTTGTCTTGAGGAGTAGCTAGGTTCAATATTTCTGACATTGAAAAGCTTTCACTGTCGGAACAGCATAGTAAATATTTTGCAGAAAATTCGTATTTTGAAAGATATTCTTCTAGTTTAAAAACATTCATTGCTTTCTCCATTCTTTTAAATATTTGAAAATAGTAGCTCTTCCTAAGGTAAGAGTCTTTGCTATGTAATCAGCTGCATTTTTTTCATTAAACGCTCCAAGGTCAAATAAATATTTTACCAAAGCTTTTTTAGTATTTTGATTAAGATGATCAAATAATAAATTATTTTTTTGCAAGTAAGCATTAATGCTGATATGTAAATTTTCTTGCCAGTCATTGGAAAAAAGTGATTTAGGCTGCGTGTTCATTTTAAGCAATGAGGAGCTAAGTTCCTGCATTTTATTAAATATTGAAACATCGCAATTGATGCACATAAGATATTGATGATTTAATTTTACAGAGATTGATTTGATAATTTTCCCATCAAAATTAGTTTTAGGATAAGTTATTTGTCCTAGCCTATCTAGCTCTTCTGAAGTGGGTGCGCTTAGCAGGCTTAGATCATTTATTTTGCGTTTGGAAATATTGCCATTAATATAAGCAATTTTGTTGCTATCTATATCATGAATAGCAACCTCCACCAAAGGCTCCATTAATTTTACAATAGCTTCGCATATTGGAATATAATTTGATAAACTCATTTAACTCAAAACTCTTTATTGTAATCTATATTAAACACAGCATACATTATTTAGTATATATTGTCAATAGATACAGACTAAATAGTCTTTATGTTCAATAATGAGTATTTATTCCTTTATAACGAAATTTCTAATAAATTCCCTAAAATAGTATCAGAAAATTCGTCTAATGAGTAATTTTCTTTATTGCAAATAACTTCATTTATTTCCTCCATTATAAGCAAACCGCCTATGTATTTTTTGCATATAAATGCAAATCTATCATATGTTGCTTCTTGTGTAACTTCTCCTAGTTTCGAACAAATAGCAATAAGAGTCTTATAAACGCACATCATATCTTGCAATAAAGTGTGATTATAATCTTCTTTTGTCAAAGATGCATATAATTCTAGAGCATCCAAAACATGTTTTTTAGATAATTGATAATTGCCATGGTTAAAATCATCATCTGCAATTTTTTGCCAGCAAATAGCTAGATGTTTTTTTGTATTTGCTATTTCTGTTAATTTTAAAATGTTTAAATTTGCTCTATGTATATCTTTGTAAGTTTTTAGAGCTTTGAGATAAAATGAAGTCGCTAAATTATATTGACCAAAGCTCTGTAATTCTAACCCACGTGCATTATACTGATTTGCATCTGATAACAAACTACGTTGAGCTTTGGTCATTTTAACTTTTATGCCAATTTTCTATGCTTATATTTTGGATTTTTAGTATCTTCGCCAGAAATTTTGCTAATATAATTATGATAATCTTCATAATTTCCTTCAAACCATGTAGCGCTTCCATCTCTGTCGTAGGCTATAATATGCGTTGCTATTCTATCCAAAAACCACCTATCGTGACTAATAACAAATACACATCCTGCAAAATCTAATATTGCATCTTCCAGCGCTCTTAGCGTATCAACGTCTAGATCATTTGATGGTTCATCGAGTAATATAACATTAGAGCCCGCCTTCAAAAGCTTGGCTAGATGCACCCTATTGCGCTCTCCGCCTGATAGTTGCCCAACTTTTTTCTGCTGCTTTGGTCCTTTAAAATTAAAGGCCGAGCAATATGCCCGACTCTTCATAGACACATCACCAAGCTCAAGAACCTCTAGGCCTTCTGAAATTTCTTCCCAAATAGTTTTATTGTCATCTAAATGATCGCGTGACTGGTCAACATAGCCAAGTTTTACAGTATCACCAACTTTAACACTGCCATTATCTGGTTCAAGTTCCCCTGTAAGCATTTTGAATAAAGTAGATTTACCTGCTCCATTAGGCCCAACAATTCCAACGATTGCACCAGGAGGAGCTCTGAAGCTAAAATCTTTTAAAAGTTGCTTGTCTCCAAAAGATTTTGAAATATTCTCTACTTCAATTACTAAATCACCCAGTCTTGGTCCATTTGGAACAATAATTTCAGAAGCAGCGTTACCTACATCGCGTTTTTTATTGAGCAATTCTTGATATGCATTAATCCTGGCTTTACTCTTTGCCTGACGCCCCTTTGGCGATTGCCCAACCCATTCAAGCTCTTTTTTAAGTTGCTTGCTGCGGTCGCTTTCTTCTTTTTCCTCCAGTGCCATTTTTTCCTGCTTTTGCTTAAGCCATGCAGAATAATTAGAGTTCCATGGCACACAATTACCACGCTCAACTTCTAATATCCACTGCGCTACATTGTCTAGGAAATAACGGTCGTGAGTTATTGACACAACAGTTCCTTTATATGATTTTAGGAAATTTTCAAGCCATGATACAGATTCTGCATCAAGGTGGTTTGTCGGTTCATCCAGCAATAACATATCTGGTTTTTCTAGCAGTATTTTACACAGAGCAACCCTGCGCTTTTCACCGCCAGAAATTTTTGTTACATCTGCATCTTTAGGTGGGCATCTAAGAGCATTCATAGCAATTTCTATTTCCCTTTCCATGCTCCACCCATCTACAGCATCAATTTTTTCTTGCAGCTCTGCCTGTTTTGCAAGCAAGTCATTCATCTCATCATCTGTCATTTCTTCGGCAAATTTAGCACTCACTGCGTTGAATTCATCAATAAGAGCTTTAGTCTCACTCATTCCATCCATTACATTTTCAAAAACGTTTTTTGTTTCATCTAGGTGCGGCTCCTGAGCAAGGTAGCCAACCTTGACCCCATCTGCTACAAAAGCTTCTCCCTCATACTCTTTATCTATTCCAGCCATTATTTTAAGCAAGGTAGATTTACCAGCTCCATTATGGCCAATAATACCTATTTTTGCACCAGGCAAAAAAGATAGCCAAGTTTCTTTTAATATTTCTTTTCCATTGATGGCCTTTGACAAGCCTTTCATTACATACACATATTGATATGACATTTATTTATCCTTGATTATTAAATTAAATTTGCTTACCAGAATTATTCCAGTCTTGATTGAATTGTTTTAGCCCAGCATCGGTTAATTTATGCTGTACTAATTCTTCTATAATTTTTGCAGGGAGAGTTGCTACATCTGCTCCGACAATAGCTGCTTCTTCCAGATGATTTTTGTTTCTTATTGATGCTGCTAGTATTTTTGTTTCATAAGCAAAATTATCGTATATCTCTCTTATATCTTCTATTAGTTGTATGCCGTCTGCGCCTACATCTTCTAGCCTGCCAATAAATGGAGAGACATAAGCAGCCCCTGCTTTTGCTGCTAATATAGCTTGAGATGAAGAAAAACATAATGTCATGTTGGTTTTTTTCCCCCTCTCTGCAAAATAACTGCAAGCTTTTATTCCATCCATAGTTATGGGAAGCTTAATCACCACATTTTCTGCTATTTCTAAAATTTTCTTTCCTTCTATAAGCATAGAATTATAGTCGTTAGATGCAACCTCAATGCTAACATCGCCATGCACAATTTTACAAATATTACTTGCAGTTTCTTCAAAACCCATGCTAGATTTTGCCATCAAAGATGGATTTGTTGTTACTCCATCAATTATACCGTAATCTTGATATTTTTTTATTTCGAAAATATCAACGCTATCTAAAAATAATTCCATAAATTTATCCTATTTTTGCTAAAATTAAGTCCAGCTCCTCTAAGTTGCTGTAATGAAACGATACTTTACCACCATTCCAAGAATTTTCAACAACAACTTTCACACCGAATTTTTCACTAAGAGTTTGGCCTAGCATAATCATATCCTCATCAATTACATTTGATGAAGCATCTTGATCAGCACTAGAATTACTTTTTTCTTTTCTGCGGCCACCTTTTCTATTTGCAGCAAGCTCTTCTGTTTGTCTTACATTTAAGTCATTTTCAATGATTTTTGAAGCCAAGTCTTCAGGGTTTTCAATGCCAATTAAACACCTAGCATGCCCCATGGAAATTTTACCGTTATTTACCATTTCTTTAATTGATTCAGGTAAATTATTTAATCTTAATAAATTGGCTACATGGCTGCGGCTTTTGCCTACAGCTTCCGCTAGTTCGCTGTTAGAATAGCCATAATCATCTATAAGTTTTTTGTAGCCCTCGGCTTCCTCTATGGCTGTCAGTTCTTGCCTTTGAATATTTTCTATTAAAGCAATTTCCAATACTTCTTTTGAGCTTAAATCCTTAATAATTACAGGGACTTGCTTGAGGCCAGCCATTTGAGAAGCTCTGTACCTACGCTCTCCTGCAACTATTTTATATTGATCATTAGCAATTTTTTTTACTATAATCGGTTGCACTAAGCCATGGTTAACAATAGAATCTGCAAGCTCTCTTATTTTTTCTAAATCAAATACTTTTCTTGGCTGATCTGAATTTGCATGTAAAAAATTTATATCAAGCATGTTTTGCGAGCTCTTTATTTCTACGGGGGCAACCTCTTCTTTTAATAAAGAAGACAAACCTTTCCCTAAAACGGTTTTATTCATACTGTATCTACCTTTTTCTCTTTTAACATAATTTCCTTAGCTAAACTTATATATGCTAGCGAGCCAGCACATTTATGATCATAAATCACGGCAGCTTTGCCATGCGAAGGAGCCTCAGAAACTTTTATATTTCTTGGTATAGTAGTTTTAAAAACTAAATCTCCCAAACAGTCTCTTACATCCTTTTCTACGCACCTTGCTAATTTGTTCCTACCATCATACATGGTAAATAAAATTCCACAAATTTTTATTTCTTTGTTCATATTTTTTTTAATAATTTCTATTGTTTTGATCAAATGACTCAGGCCTTCTAGGGAGTAAAAATCACAAAGCATTGGTATTATAATTTCATTGCTTGCTGCAAGAGCGTTGATTGTTAATAAATTTAACGATGGTGGGCAATCTATAATTATATAATCATAGTCATGCTTTACACTAGTTAAGTGCTTTTTGAGAATATATTCATGATTCTTCATATTAGCCAAATCAATTTCAGCTGCAGCTAAATTAGTATTAGATGGAATTACAGAAAGGCCAGGGACTTCTGTTGTTTGTATGGCGTCTGAAATAGTCGCAATATCACAAAATAAATGATATGATGTTATTTTACGATTAAATTGAGCTATTCCGACCCCGCTACTGCTATTTCCTTGCGAATCAATGTCCACAAGCAGCACCTTTTTATTCATTACGCACAATATAGTTGCCAAATTAACAGCTGTTGTTGTTTTTCCTACGCCGCCTTTTTGATTTACAATAGATATAATTTTTGAATTCATAATATTAACGCCTCATCAAATTACTAATCTCTATAATCTTTCCTTCTTCAGATGTTATGCTATCATGAATTTTGTAATCAAACAACCAATCTCTACTAGCCGCTTCTATTTCTTTTTCATGTAATTTGCCTTTATGCAATAATATCTTCTTTTTTATTATAACATTTAGTGAATATTCGAATACTTTGCTAATTTCTGCGAACGCTCTGCAAGTCAAGATATTATACTCTTTTTTATCAATTTTTTCTATTCTAGAATTTATTATTGTTACGTTGTTCTTGGTTAGTTTTGAAGCTATCTCTAAAAAAGCGCACTTTCTCTCGTCACTTTCTACCATAGTAACTTCTTCTACACCGCCAAAAGATAAAACTAACCCAGGGAACCCTCCCCCTGAACCAAAATCAATAACAGTATCATCTTTCTTTATAAGTTTGAGAAGTTGAGCGGAATCAAGAAAATGTCTAATTTCTATATCATTTACACTCTTAGGTGAGATTAAATTAATTTTTTTGTTCCACTTTAATACAAGATGTTTGTATTTTTCTATCAATTCACGTGAAACAAAATCATTAAGATGCATAAGTGTTTTTTATATAAATTACAATTGCCGTAATAGCTGCAGGAGTGATACCTGGAATGTTTTTAATCATAGCTAGAGTTTTTGGCTTTTGCAACAATAATTTTTCTATAACTTCATTAGATAGACTATTAATTTTTTTATAATCAACGGTTTGTGGTATCATAAAATCTTCGTCTTGTTTGATTATTTTTATATCTGAGTTTTGTCTTTTTATATAAGAAGAGTATTTTGACTCGGTATGAAGATATTGTATTAAGTACGAGTCCGTTAATTTTATTTGAGGTAGTAATTTTTCAGCAGCAATTATACCAAAATTAGGTAAGCCCAGAAGTTCAAAGACGGATTTTTTACTGCCATCTTGTGATATTCTACAACCTAATTTTTTTAGCTCATTAGTAGTATAATAAGTGTTACATAATAGATTTTTTATTTTATTTAAGCTTTGTATTTTAATATTATGTATTTCGTTTCTTTTTTGTTTTACTATTCCAGCCTTTATACCAATGGGTGTAAGGCGTATGTCTGCATTATCTGCTCGTACTGTTATTCTATATTCGCATCTAGAGGTAAACATTCGATATGGCTCAGTAGTTCCTGAAGTTACAAGGTCATCAATCATTACACCTATATAAGAACTAGACCTATTAAGGGTTAATTCTGCTTTGTCTAGCGCTTTAAAAGCCGCATTGGCGCCTGCTATTAATCCTTGAGCACCCGCCTCCTCATATCCAGTTGTTCCATTAATTTGCCCAGCAAAAAAAAGATTGCTAATTTTTTTTGTTTCCAAAGTGTGTCTTAATTCTCTAGGATCGACAAAATCATATTCTATTGCATAGCCAAATTTAAGAATTTTTGTGTTTTCAAGCCCCTTAATTGTTTTAATAAAAGATTCTTGTACTTCTTCAGGTAATGAACTAGATATGCCATTTGGATATACTATATTACTATCAATTCCTTCTGGCTCTAAAAATATCTGATGCCTGCTTTTTTCTGAAAATTTTATAATTTTATCTTCAATTGAAGGGCAATACCTTGGCCCTTTGCCTGATATTTGGTCAGAATATGCAGCAGATTTATTTATATTATCTGAAATAATTTTGTGAGTATTTTCATTAGTGTATGTTATATGGCAGCTAATTTGCGGAACAGTAATTTTTTTGTTTTCACCAGAAAAGGGGCAAGGAGTTGTATCCCCTATTTGTTCTTCAAGATCGCTGTAATTTATAGTGGATTTGTCTAACCTAGCTGGGGTTCCTGTTTTTAGCCTTGAAATTTTAAACTTGAGACTTTCTAAAGTTTTTGCTAAACCTATTGAAGGAAGTTCGCCATCTCTGCCTGCGGGTGTTTTTTTATTGCCAATATGAATCATTCCTTTTAAAAAGGTTCCTGTAGTTAAGACCACAGAATGACATTTAATAAAATTATTATTCTTTGTATAAATACCTCTTACAGTATTATTTTCAATTTTTAAATCTTCAACGTAATCGTATATTATAGACAAATTGTCATAATTCTCCAGCTCTTCTTGCATTGCTTTTTTATATAATGACCTGTCAGCTTGGGCCCTTGGTCCCCAAACAGCAGCTCCTTTGCTTTCATTAAGCATTTTATAATGTATGCCAGCTTTATCTATAATTTTTCCCATAAGGCCATCAAGAGCATCAATTTCTTTAACTAAAGTGCCCTTGGCAACGCCGCCGATTGCAGGATTGCATGACAATTCACCTAAATTTTCTTTTTTAGGTGTTATAAGTAAGGTTTTTGCCCCCGCTCTAGCAGATGCGGCAGCGGCCTCGCTGCCTGCGTGGCCTCCGCCTATAATAATTACATCAAAAGTCTTCACGTGAAACAATGCTTACGCGTAAATTTCTTCTTTTTGAAAAAAGAAATTAATTTCTCTTTTTGCGCTTTCTGCGCTATCAGAACCGTGAATGCTATTTGCTTCTATACTTTGTGCAAAATCTTTTCTAATTGTTCCTGCATTAGCATCTTCTGGATTTGTAGCACCCATTATTTCTCTATTTTTAGAGATTGCGTTTTCACCTTTTAGAATTTGTAAGATAACAGGTGCAGAAGTCATGTACGAAACAAGGCTGTTGAAGAAAGGTCTTTCTTTATGTTCTGCATAAAATTCTTCTGCTTGTTCTTTAGATAAATGTACCATTTTTTGTGCAGCAATTTTTAGCCCTGCCTTTTCTAGGTAAGAATTAATTGATCCTATTAAATTTCTTTCAGTTGCATCTGGTTTGATGATTGAAAAAGTATACTCTGTAGTCATAAATAAACCTTTAATTATATTAATTTGAGGTTTATTTATACGTAATATTTATAAAAATTTCAAGTATTTTTTCATATTTTAGATAATAATATAAAATATGTGCTTAGTGTCGAGTATAATTATATATCTTATTTAAATAATTTAAATATTCTATTTTAAAATAAGTTACATAGTTTTTAACATCAACTTATCCTTTTTAAGTGGTAGCTTTTTTTTAAAATTTTGCTCTTTTTTTAAATAATTTTGCGCAGATTCTGATAGTTTTTTATATAGTAATTTTTTCTTTTTGTTTAATTTAGCAATAGCTTTTCTGTATTCCATAATTTCATCTCTAACTTCTGGGGCTACTTTAGCTAAATGCTGTTTATATTCTTCTATAACTTCTCTAAATTCTGAAGCTTCTTTTAACTTAGTTTTAGACTCGTTGCTTTTAGATTTTTCTTCATTTGCAATTGTAAAATTTGATGTTGCGACCATAAAAGCAACATATAATAATATTTTAGTGAGCTTCATTTTATTTACCTTTTAAAAAAATATTAAATAATACTGGACATAAAATATATAAAAAGTTATTTTCTTTACCAGTAATATTATATATTAAAACAATGAACAACCCATTTAGTCAACAAAAAATTGCATATAAAATATATTTTGAAGTAAAATATAAATTTGTAGAGCTTTTTGAAAATTTTTTTCCAGAAGATATACCCGGAATATGCACATATGAAGTATATTCTACAACAATAGAACCAAAACCGGATGATATATGGAGTTTAGAGGTATTTTATTTCAACAGGCCAGATTTTCAAACTTTAAAAAACAATATAAACATATATGCAGATAAAAATAATGCTAATCTTCAATCTTCTATTACTATACAGGAAATAGAAGATAAAGACTGGGTGAGTGAATACCAATCTCAATTACAACCTATTATTTTGGGTGATTTTTACATCACTTCGGAGCTTGTAAATGATTGTAATGATTCTCAAATTCCAATAATAATAGAGGCGTCAAGGGCATTTGGAACAGGAGATCATGAAACTACGTCTTTATGTATTGAGGCTATGAATAATTATAAAAATAGTAGTATAAAAAATGTATTTGATATTGGAACTGGTAGCGGCATACTTAGTTTTGTTGCTGCAAAAATATGGCCAAGTGCAAATATTATGGCGTGTGATTTAGACGAAACATCTGTTGAAATTGCATGCCATAATAGCCAGTTTAATAATTGTAATATAACATTTTTTCAAAACTCAGAAGATGGTTTTAATATACCAAGGCAGCAAAACCAATTTGATCTTATTGTGGCTAATATATTATGTAATCCGTTGATTAGCATGGCTAGTGATATAAAAGAAGTTACAGCGCATAATTCTATCATTATTTTATCTGGCTTTTTGGATTATCAAGTTCCTGAAATACTAAAGGCATATTCTTCGCTAGGATTTAAGCACTTAAAAACTATGCAAAAAGAAAAATGGTGCGCATTAATTCTTACAGTAGTGTAATTTTAATAAGTTTCTTTGATTTTAAAAGATTTAGACATTAAGCCTTGACGTTTTTTATCTCCCCTGAATAGCTCTCCAAGTACAGGGACGGATTTAGCTACAGTTGATGCTCCATATAATTTTGGAGTAACATGGCCTTTTAAATTAATATATCTCTGCTTGGTATTTATATTACCTGAAATAAAGAAGTTAAAATAAGGCCCTTTGCCAATTGTGTTGGTAATATATAATAGATCAGATTGGAAATTGAATTTACCTTTCATGCTATCGAATGATATATTTTTCTTACCACTAAGTGCGCTAAATAACCCTGGCAGCGACACTAGGGAAACAAATTTTAATGCAGCTGAATTATCTGTTAATTTGAAATCTTCGAATGTAAACATACCATTGTGTATAGGTAAAATATCACCAGGACTAATTTCCTTTCTGTTAGTAGTAATATTAAGGGTTAGCGAGCCGCCTTTCATAGAATCATATATATCAAGACCTTTTAATAGCGCACCAGCATCACCACATCTAATAGCCCATTCTTCGTATGCTTTATGATCTACTAGCGCAAGGTCAAAATTCTTTTGATTAATTTTTGCGATTGCGCGCCCATAGTAACATTTTGAGTTTTTACACTTTAATGATAAATTAACCTTGTTTAGTGAGATATTCTTTTTAAGTATAATTTTATTAGCCTTTATAGATAAATTAACTGCCCCAGCATCTTGCTCTTTTTCGAGCAAATTTAGCGTGTTACTGTTTGAAAGATCTAGAATATCGCCATTAATTTTTGCATCGAAAAAACTAGAGCTCATTATAAATTTTGCCTTAAGATTAGTTTTTTTATTACGCAATGTTTGGATATCGAAAATAGTTTTATCTTGCTTTGAATATGCGCCTCCCTTAATATCTAGTTTATCATCTCCTTTTAAACGAAATTTATATTTTCCTGTATCAATATCCTTAAATTCACCTCTAATATTTAACTCAGCAAATTTACCTTTCTTTTTTCTGATACCTAATTTTTCAAAAAATAAATCTAAATTGGTTAAATCTGAATTAATATCAATATAGCCTATATCATTTTTATTTATATATTCAAAATCTACATCAGCCTTGCCTTTCAGCATATTAACAAAGGCAATTTTTTTATTATTTTTAGTTTTGATAATTTTTGATTTAATGTTTAGTTTATGATTAAACTCCGCATCATCGGTTAAATTTTGAATAAATGTGATGTCACTTTTAAAGCCGTTGATTAAGCCATCAGCTTGTAAATAAACATGATTACCGTCATATTTACCATTTACATCTGCTTTAGTTAATATAATATTACCGCTCAGTATATTAAGGCGAGTATTAGGTATATTAGCACTAATATCGTAATTAGTAATAGTTCCAGGCGCTAGTGGTATATCAATTTTAACATTAATATCGGCTAAGCCTTTAATTTTAGTAATATCTAGTTTAGCTATTTTTAACTTTTCTTTGTGCTGTGCGGCAATAAAATCAGTCAGTGCAAATGCTGGCCCTTTGCCTTTAACGTTAATTTTCACTATTGCTTTTTGCATATCACTGCAATTAAGATGCACATGTCCATCATATAGTTTAATATCTGTAGAATATGCTTCATCAACATAAAAATTCAAATCAGGCCCCACAATCTTTATCTTGATATTCATGTTTTTGATGGATGGTAAGTCAGAATTATATTCTAGCTCACAATCTTTAACCACACCTGAACCTGACATAAATTCAGTGCTTGTTGATGGTTTATTTGGGTCTATTAAAAGATCAAGATTTTGAATTTCACCATCTTTAATAAAGTCATTTAAAAATACCAACACCCCTTGCTGCGGGAATATTTGATGTGGTAGTTTGTATAGTAAAAGCGATGTGTTATTAGCAATTATTTTTATTTTATTATCTGATGTATTATAGGCTTGCAGCAAAGAATTGTTTCCAAGTGTAAATTTAAGATCTAAAAACTTCACCTCTTTGCTATATTTTAAATTAAATTTAAATGATCCTTGTTGATTTTGCAAGTGGTCTTGATTTTTGAAATTTAAATTATCCAAGAAGAAAAGACAATTATATTTTTGAGCTCCAATAATTTTATTATAGCTTCCATAATATTCTGCTTTCCCTATATTTTTTTCTTTTTTGTCAAATAATGCAGCATTGCCTTTTGCAATATCTATATATAATTTAGGGTGTGCATTATTCCATTGCAAATCAAATTTAAGTTTAAAGTTTTTAACTTCAATATTTGCGCTATTATTTTTATATAAAAGTTTTTTTGCAGTAATTGTTTTATTTTTGAGTTCAAATTCTTTGAAAGTTACATCTAAATTTTTGGATGCTAAAAATTTCTCAAAAGTTTTTTGCGATAGATAGTTTAGTTTGCCGCTATTTGCAAGGAGCACAACAAAAATAATTGTTATCAACAACAACATTAATAGCGAAAATAACTTTGAAATAATTTTCATGAAATAAATTTTATTACCTTAATAAAGATTTTTTTTTCAACAGCTTCAAAAACTATAATAACACCACCCGCATTAAAAATCAAAATTATTAATTAGGTTTGTATGTTTTTCTATGTTATTTCCAAGGTCACAATCTTCAGATAATGCTGTGATGATTGGTATTCTAGCTATGATAGGTATCTTAAAATTATCAGATATTACATCGCCTCCATTTCCACCAAAAATATTAGTTTTTACGCCTGTTTTAGGGTCTTTATAAAAACTCATATTTTCTATAATACCTTTGATGTTAATATTGAATTTTTTATATAAATTTATTGCGCGCTCTACATCAACTTGAGCAATTTTTTGCGGCGTAGTAACCATCAATACATCATCAATAAAGTAATTTTGTAATAAGCTTAAATGAATATCGCCCGTTCCAGGCGGTGAATCTATAATGAGATAATCAAGATTTTGCCATTTTGTTAAAGATAGAAGTTGATATAAAGCTTTAGAAACCATTGGTCCTCGCCAGCTAATCGAAGCTGATTCCTTTGTTAAAAAGCCAATAGAATTTACAGCTATACCATATTTTTCAAGAGGAATCATTTTATTGCCATCAAGTTCTGGTTTGCCACTTAGGTCAAATAAAGTTGGTATTGAAGGGCCATAAATATCTGCATCTAATATACCAACTTTATTACCAAGTTGTTTTAATTTATGAGCTATAAGAGATGCAATAGTAGATTTTCCTACTCCGCCTTTGCCAGACGCAATTAATATGATTTTTTTCACGCCATCTATTTTTATCTTTTGACTTGAAGTTTTAGTTTTATTTTGATTTTTGACCTGGTCTTCATTTTGATTATTGCTAGTTAAAATAATTGTAATATTTTTAAACTTTTGTGTGTTTTCTAGTTTTTGAATTATTATAGCTCTGGTATTTTCGGCTTCTTCTTTTGAAATACCGTTAATATCAAGGGAAAAACCTATATTATTATTTTTAATTATTATATCAGAAGCTCTGGAATATGCAGATTGTTCATTTGAAAAAAACACATTTTCAATAATTTTCTTTATAATTTCTTTTTTGGTGATAGTCATACTTGCAAATTTTTTGAACTATTCTATAGTATAGTATATAAAAATGAAATCAAAATTTAAAATTAAATGATAAATTACATTAATAAGATGGTTTTAAAAAGATCACCATGGGGTGACGATGAAGAATCAGAAGAGAATATTTTTACAAAAAAACGTAAAAAAAACAAGCAAATTAATTTCGATAATTTTCAATTTGAATTTAATAGCAAAATAGCAGCTATAATAGTTGCAGCTTTTATATTATTATGGTTAAGCTCCGGAATATACAAAGTAAACGAAGGCGAGCAATCTGTGATCCTGCGTTTTGGTCAATTCAGTAGAAACGGGACTCCTGGTTTGAATTATCATCTGCCAGCACCATTTGAAAAGCGCATTGTAGAAATGGTTGATAAATCAAGACGAATAGAAATTGGCTACAGGTCAACAGGTGCAGCGCGCACAGGAGGTGCCGTATCCTCAAGAGACATAAAACCAGAGAGCATAATGCTTACTGGCGATGAAAATATTGTTAGTCTGCATGTGGATGTTATGTGGCACATTAATGACTTGATTAAATATACATTTAATATTGAAAATCAAACTGAAACTGTTAAGGCTGCAGCTGAAAGTGCAATCAGAGAGGTAATAGGTAATATACCCATTACTGCTGTTTTATCTAATAAAAAGCAGATGATCGCTGATAAAATGGAAAAATTAATGATGCAAATTTTAAATCAATATGATTCAGGCGTTGAAATAGAGCAGGTCAAATTATTGCGCGCAGAGCCACCTGAAGAAGTTATAGCAGCTTATCGCGATGTACAAACCGCAAAAGCAGATAAAGAAAAGGTGATTAATGAGTCAGAAGCATACCAAAATGATATTTTGCCAAGAGCCAGAGGTGCTGCTGCAAAAATTATTCAAGAAGCGCAAGGGTATGAAGCAGAAGTTATTGCAAAAGCAAAAGGTGATGTTTCTAGATTTGATGCAATTTATAAACAATATGTTGCAAATAAAAATGTTATGAGAGAAAGGCTTTACCTAGAGTCTGCTGAAGAAATATTACAAAATTCAGACAAAATAATTATGGGTGGTGATGGAATGCTACCTCATATGAATGTAAAACAAAAAAATAATTAAAAATATAGATATAGAAATTATGAATAAGATAAATGCAATAATAATAGGCTTATTAGTTTTTTTATTGATTATAGGCGGTGCTTTTTTCACTGTAGATCAACGCCAGGTGGGAGTTGTTTTGCAATTTGGTGAAGCAGTAAGGATTGTTGAAAAACCAGGACTTAGTATGAAAATACCTTTTATTCAAAATATCCAATATCTTGATAAAAGAATTTTAAATGTCAGTGCTGAAGAAAAAGAATTAACAGCATCTGATGAAAAAAGAGTGATAGTTGATGCTTTCGCTAAGTATAAAATCACTGACCCTATTAAATTTATTAAAACGGTACGTAGTTATTCTGGTGCATCTCTACGTTTGAATAAAATCCTAGAATCTGCAATGCGAACAGTTATAGGACAATATCCTTTAAGCACATTACTTACAGAGAAAAGAGCAGATTTGATGTTACAAATCAGAGACTTGGTTCATGCAGAGACAAAAGCTTTTGGTATTAAAATCATTGATGTGAGAATATTAAAATCTGACCTGCCTAGTGAAAATAGCAATGCAATATATCAAAGAATGCAAACCGAGCGTCACAAGGAAGCAAAGCAAATAAGAGCAGAAGGCGAGGAAGAGGCAGCAAAAATCAAGTCTAAAGCAGACAAAGAGAGCAAGATTATCCTAGCTGATGCTTACATGCAATCCGAGATTATTAAAGGGCACGGAGATATGGAGTCTGCAAAATTATATAATAATTCATATTCTAAAGATCCTGAATTCTATAAGTTTTATCGATCATTAATCGCCTACAAGAAAACTTTAATGAAAGATAACACACAGTTTATTTTGTCTCCAAAGGCAGATTTCTTTAAATTTTTACGTATGGGAAGGTAATTTATGAGAATTTTAATAAAACTATTTATTTTTTGTGCATTATGGAGTAATCAATCCTTTGCAAACACAGTTAACATTACTAGCTTTGCTGGTGTGGTCGAGCCATTAATGCCAAAAGTGGTAAATATATATACTATTAAGCATAAAAGAGACTTGCCTTTATATGGAAATTCTAATGCACCTACGCCCTTGAAGGGGTTCAGTAATATGCTGCGTCAGCAACCTGCTAATAATAAAAACACGCCTATAATCAAGAAACCAATGTCGCTGGGATCTGGCTTTATAGTTGATGCACAAGGCCATATAGTAACTAACTATCATGTTATTGATGGATCTGACGAAATATATGTGAAGCTTAGTAATAATAAAGAATATTCAGCCAAATTGGTTGGCACTGATCCAAAAACAGATCTTGCTCTTTTGAAAATTCATACTAGCGAGAAACTACAATATGTTAAATTAGCAGATTCAAGTATTGCACGCGTTGGAGACGTTGTTATTGCTATTGGTAATCCGCTTGGTTTTGGTGGAACTGTTACTACTGGAATAATTTCATCAAAAGGTAGAGATCTTGGAGAAAATCCAGATCAGTTAGTTGATGATTTTATTCAAACAGACGCGGCTATTAATCGCGGCAATTCTGGTGGGCCATTATTTGATATTAAGGGCAGAGTAGTTGGTGTCAACACTGCTGTGCCTAATATTAATGGCGGCGCAAATATTGGTATAGGCTTTGCTATACCGTCTAATACAGTTGCAGATATTGTTGAGCAGTTAAAGGCTAAAGGTAAAATTCATCGAGGTAAGCTGGATATTTTTGTTCAAGAAATAACACCAGAACTTGCAGATGCAATGAACCTCGGCATCAAGCGGGGCGTAATAGTTGGCAATGTTACCAAAAATGGTGCTGGAGAAAAAGCTGGCTTGAAGCGTGGTGATTTAATTCATAAATTTAATGGAATGGCGGTTACCAGTGCACGTAAATTATTGCTTTATGTAGCAGATTGCCAAATAGATGAAGAAGTGAAATTAACCATCTACAGAAATAAAAAAGAGATGGTAATTAAAGCAAAAATCAGCGCTCCAAAGCAACAAGTGGTGGCAGAGAATATGTTAGACACAAATTCTTTAATAGCATTGAATGGTATTACTTTCAGTAATTTAACAGAAAATATTAGACTGAAGCTAGATTTAAAATCAAGTGAGAAAGGCGTTGCCTTGGTTAAATTTAATCAAAAAATACTGAATCTTGATCTTAAACTTGGCGACCTAGTTTTGGCAGCGGACCAAAAAAATATAGATAATATTAGCGATTTTGCCCACGCTTATAAGCAAGCGGTTGCTGCAAATAAAAAAAATATAGTATTATTAGTTAAAAGGCAGAATATAAATTTATTTGTTGCACTGCCTATAAAAAAATAAAGAAGATAATGATTGAGAATAAAGAAAAAACTGCAGTGTTAAGCTTTTATAGCTTTACGAATATAGACAATCCTGAAATAGTGCAGCCACAAATTCTATTGCATGCAAAAAAGAAATATGTGTATGGCACTGTGCTGCTTGCACAGGAAGGGTTTAATGGCACAATTTCAGGTGCTGAAGAAAATGTTAAATTTGTAGTTAAGCAGCTAGAGGAAATCACTGGAGCTAAAGACATAAACATCAAGATTAATTATTGTGACAAACAACCATTTTCTAAAGTTAAAGTTAAGCTAAAAAAAGAAATAGTTGCGCTTAAATTTTCAGATTTGGATGTAGAAAATCTCAAAGGCGAATATATAGAAACAGATGATTGGGATGATTTTATATCGCGCGATGATGTAGTAACCATTGATACGCGTAATGACTATGAAGTTAAAATTGGTACTTTTAAAGGAGCTGTAGATCCAAAAACTAAAGCTTTTAGTGAACTGCCAAAATGGACAGAAGACAATATGAATATTTTGCAAGGCAAAAAAGTTGCAATGTGTTGTACAGGTGGCATCAGGTGCGAAAAATCAACAGCACTTTTGAAATCCATGGGTGTTGAAGAAGTTTATCATCTAAAAGGAGGTATCTTGCAATATCTTGAAGATACTAAAAATAAGAATGAAATGTGGGAAGGTGAATGTTTTGTTTTTGATGATAGGGGCGCGGTTTCTGATGATTTATCGCCATCTAACGGATTTTGGGTGGAAAAAGGCCAAACCGCTAAAGGAGTCAGCTACAGCAAGTAATTAATGCACAATTCAGAAATAACTAATAAAAAAATTTGTTTAATTATAAGCGATAATTCTATTTTGCACGATTCCCTGGTGGGTAATTTAGATTTCGAAATAATATCCGTTAATTTAGATTATAAAGAATTAATTAACAAATTACCTGCAATACATTGTTTAATTCTAGATAAAAAAATTGATAAAGCATCTTTTTCAAATTACAAAATTAAAGAAACATTTAATTGCTCTGGTGAAGCAACCTGTGACGATGATATATTTATTCAAAAGCCAATTAAGTTACAATACTTAATAAATAGGCTTTCGTCGCTAGCTTCGGATAGTAATATTTTTTGTATGCTTAACAAGCAATATATATATGACGAGCAAAATTCAAAAATACAATCAAATGATAATTTGATTATATTGACAGAAAAAGAAAATATTTTATTTAAAGAATTTCTTAAATCTGCTAATTTATCACTTTCTAAAACATACTTAAAAGAGTATCTGTGGAATTATCATACAAATACAGAATCTAGTACTATCGAAACGCATCTATACAAGCTAAAGAAAAAATTACCGCAAGGTTGGCTTACTATCAGCAATGATTTATGTGCACTTAATCTAACATAATCTAAGTGCAACCTCGTATCATTAAGGTTTATGCTTTAATAATAATTACTTCTTTCCCTTCTTTTCTTTACTTTCAATAACTTCTTCTGCCTCGCTTGGCTTGATTGCAAATGGATCTATATCTTTTGGAATAGATGTAAATTTATTTTTATATTTCACATAGGGCCCATACTTTCCAATTCCCATCAGCATATCTTCGCCGCTTTCTGAGTGTTGCCCTATTAATAGTGGCAAGCTCAGCAATTTAAGAGCTGTTTCTAGCGTAATAGTTTCTGGTTTATAACCAGCCGGAAGAGGACTTCTTTTTGGTTTTTCTTTTTTGCTTACTGCCTCGCCAAGCTGCACATACCATCCATATGGTCCTTTCTTCAAATACACAATAATGCCGTCCTGGTTTTTACCAAGCTCTTTATTATTATCCATTGAAGCAGATTCTGTCGAGTCTTCTGCACTATCAGTGCTGATGCCTTCTTTCCCTACTTGTTTTTTAAAAGTACATTCAGGATAATTATCGCAAGCTAAAAAAGCTCCATATTTACCAAGCTTCAAGCTAAGCTTTCCATCAGTACAACTGCCGCATTTTTTATTTTTTTCATATTCTGGAGTATCTGGCTCTCCAAATAAATGAAAATCTAATGCTTCCTGGACATAAGCAATTACTTCTGTAATAGTCTGCTCAGAAACCTGTTCTACATTGCTATTAAAACCAGTCCAGAATTTTGATAATAGTGTTTTCCACTTTTCTTTGCCTTCTGCAACTTCATCAAGCTGTAATTCAAGTTCGGCTGTGAAGTCATATTCCACATATTTTTTGAAAAAGCCTGTTAAAAAACTGGTAAGCAACCTGCCTATATCGCTTGGATAAAAACGCTTTTTTTCTATATTTACATATTTTCTATCTTGCAGGACCGAGATAATACTTGCGTAAGTAGATGGTCTGCCAATTCCAAGCTCTTCAAGTTTTTTAACCAAACTTGCTTCTGAGTATCTTGGGGGCGGTTCAGTGAAATGCTGTTCTGGTTTAATCTTTTTAGTTTCTGCGGTATCATTTTCTTGCAGTTGGGGCAGCATTTTATCTTCTTCGCTTGCGCTATCATCCATTCCTTCCTTGTATATTTTATAAAAACCATCAAAATGAATATTAGAACCAGTTGCTCTTGCTGTATGATTTTTATCGTCAGAGACAAGGTCAACGCCAACCATGTTAATAATCACGCATTCCATCTGGCAAGCCATGGTTCTTTTCCAAATTAAATCATATAATCTGAGTTGATCTTTATCAAGAGACTTGCTTACTGATTCAGGGGTGTGGCTTATATCAGTAGGTCTGATTGCTTCGTGCGCCTCTTGTGCATTCTTAGACTTAGATTTAAACATTCTAGGTGATTTTGGTAGATATTTATCACCATATTTTGTATTTATTAAATCTCTTACAGAAGCTACAGCGTCACTAGACAAGGTGACCCCGTCAGTTCTCATATACGTTATCAAACCAACCGTTTCACCGCCAAGATCTATGCCTTCATATAATTTTTGTGCAATCTGCATAGTTTTTTTTGCACTAAAACCAAGTTTTCTGGATGCTTCTTGTTGCAAGGAAGACGTTATGAAGGGCGCAGATGGATTGCGCTTTTGTTGCTTTTTTTGAATGCTATTAATAGTAAAATTTTGTCCCTTTAACGCGGATTCTATAGCATCTGCAGATTGTTTATCTGGAATAGAAAATTTTTCTAGTTTTTCGCCATTAATATGCGAAAGCTTAGCTGTAAAATTGTTGCCACAGACTGCTTTTAAATCAAAAGAAATATCCCAATATTCTTGCTTTTTGAACAATTCTATTTCACTTTCTCGTTCACTAATCATCCGCAGTGCAACAGATTGCACCCTGCCAGCTGATTTGCAGCCTGGTAATTTTTTCCAAAGCAATGGCGACAAAGTAAAACCAACTAGATAGTCAAGTGCTCTTCTTGCTTGCTGAGCATTTACCAGATCATCGTCAAGACTTCTTGGGTTTGCAACTGCGCTAAGCACCGCTTTTTTAGTAATTTCATTAAATGCAATACGCTTGAATTTTGAACTGTCAGTAATAATCTTTTTCTGCTTTAAAACCTCAGCTATGTGCCAAGAAATAGACTCTCCTTCGCGATCTGGATCGGTTGCTAGATACACTTCATCGCATTGTTTTGCATATTTAAATATTTCATTTACATATTTACTAGACTTCGATGATATTTCATATTTCATTGCAAAATCTTCGTCAGGCAGAACCGAGCCATTCTTAGATGGTAAGTCTCTGATGTGTCCAAACGAGGCAATAACTTTATAGTCGCTGCCTAGATATTTATTGATTGTTTTTGCTTTTGCTGGAGATTCTACGATTACTAGTTTCATAATTTTTTAATATATAAGTGAAATTTTATTGCCTATATGGCGCGCTATTTTGCCCGCTAATTCTAACTCTAAACATATAATATAAATTATCGGCATTGGCAAGCCCGATTCTGCATGTATTTGCTCTAAACTTGCTGGAGTGGCAGAAAGATAGTGCATAAAATTTTGCCGATCTTGCTCTGTAACATCAATA
Organism: Alphaproteobacteria bacterium; assembly: GCA_020628955.1. GTDB lineage: Bacteria > Pseudomonadota > Alphaproteobacteria > Rickettsiales > Rickettsiaceae > Megaera_A. The sequence goes on along the minus strand of JAHDEH010000003.1, from coordinate 11,411 downwards.
TTTGCGCTGCCAGAGGGAGAAAAGTCAGAAGAAAAATTTTGCTCTTTTGCGGATGGTATTTTTTTATCTTGTTTTACAGTAAATTGCATTGAGTTGATCACATCTTCTGCAGATTCAATCAAAGTCGCGCCTTGTTTTAGTAATTTATTACTTCCCATGCATCTTGGATCTAATGGAAAACCAGGGCACGCAAAAACTTCTCTATTTTGTTCTAGTGCAAAATTTGCAGTTATAAGCGAGCCAGATTTGAGGCCAGCCTCTATGACTATAGTTGCTTGTGATATTCCAGAAATAATTCGATTACGCTGCGGAAAATGCTGGGCAAGAGGCTTTGATCCGACCGGTAATTCAGCAAGCAACAATGATTCACTTATTATTTTTTCAAATAATTTTTTATTCTCAGGTGGATAAATATGATCAATACCACCGGCAATAACTGCAATAGTTTGCTTTCCACTTGCTTCGTGAACTGCAGTATCTATTCCGCTCGCTAGGCCAGATACACATACAAAATCTTCTTTCACCAAATCTCTCGCTACCCTGCCAGCAAAAGCGCGTGCATTAATGGAGCTATTACGCGCTCCAACAATTGCAGCTAGTTTGTTTGCAGATAACAGGCTAATGTCACCTTTATAGGACATAATAGGAGGAAAACCATGAGTCTCTAGAAGCAATTTTGAATATTCAAAATCTGCATATGTGACTAGTTTTGCTTTGTTTTTATTGAGCTTTTCTATTTCTTTTTCTGCGCTCTCACGGCTGCATATTTTTATTGGCTTATTGCGTCCACCTCGAATAGAAAATTCTGCAATATGGTCTAAGGCATCGCAGGCATTGCCAAAATGCTTCACGAGTTCTATGAAGGTTTTTGGGCCCACATTTTCGCTTCTGATAAGACGCAATATATTAATCGTCTTTTCAGAATATTCTGTGCGCCCCTTTAGGGCAAATAAATTGCCAAGCATAATTATTTAATTTCTACAGTTTGTCTGCATTAGATGTTAAATAGTCAGATACACCTTGTTTTGTTGGGTCCATGCCTTGTGAACCTTTATTCCAGCCCGCAGGGCAAACTTCGCCATGCTGGTTGTGGTGATCTAGTGCATCTATCATACGCAAGGAATCATCAATATTTCTGCCAAGCGGCAAATCATTTATTAGATAATGTCTAATATTGAAATTTTCATCAATTAAGAAAGTAGCTCTGAAAGAAATTCCTTCTTCATTTAATACGTTAAACGCGCCTGAAATTGTTTTATCAAGATCTGACACTAATGGGAACTGAATATTGCCAATCCCACCTTTATTCACCGGCATTTCCTTCCATGCATAATGCGAAAAGTGTGAATCAACACTAACGCCAATGACTTTAGTATTCTTGCTCGAGAATTCACCAAGCCTGTTGTTAAATGCAATTATTTCAGATGGGCATACAAAAGTAAAATCTAAAGGATAGAAAAACAAAATACCCTTTTTGCCATCTAGATATTCTTTTAAATTAAACTGATCATTGATTGTATTATCTGGCATTACTGCCTTTGCACCGAAATTAGGCGCTTCTTTTCCTATAAATGGATTCATAGCTAAACTCTTTTAAAAAATTAATAATCATGTATTTCAGATATACTATACATATTTCAAATGATGAAATCAATAAGAAAATTTAAATCGCACTAAGTTAGTGTAAATTTAATTCCCGTTTATGCGGTGGGTCATTGTCTGGCTTGCCCTGTTGTATCATAGTGTGCACAAGGAGTTTTTTTGGGTCATAAAAAAAATCTTTGATTTAATAATATTATAATTGTATTATCTGAAAAATAAGTAATCTGGTAAAAATTAAATAACTAAAATAAAATGCGCAAAGGGGGTATATAAATAAATGTCTAAAAAAAGAAGCGATGATAATGATGTAGAATATGCAGAATCTTCAGAAGCACTGAATAACAACGATAATCAGAATGTTATGTTAGAAGATTCAGGTTCAGATTCAGACTATAATCCGTTTGAGCAGTTTACTGCAGATTCACCGGAAATGTTGAGGCTTTTGATTAATAACACGCAACCAGAAGCGCTGAATAGCAACAATAATCAGAATGTTACGTTAGAAGATTCGGGCTCAGGTTCAGACTATAATCCGTTTGAGCAGTTTACTGCAGATTCACCAGAAATAATGAATCTCGCAACAGATAATTTTAGTCAGATATTGCAAATAATGAAATCGTTACCACCAATGAAACTACCTACAATAGATATATCTGAATATTATAGAGATTTCAAAATTAGGCTCAACGATTATGGTGCTACTCCAAGCACCAATGCAAATATAGATCTATGGGATGCAATGCATAGTAATGACAATAAAGAGCTTCAAAGCGCTATTGAAGATGGTGCAGATATCAATAATTCACTAGGTAATACATATCCAGGTCCATATATTAATTTTACAACATATGAGCAAGAGCCGCCTAAAAAAGTATCGCCGCTGACACATCTAGCTGCTGCGCATGGCAATAAAACACAGCAAATCAAAATTTTGGCCAGAAATGGTGTCAATATAAACCAAATAAATGAAGATTTTGTCCCAGAAAATAGTTCAAGTAAGGTTGTCACATTTTATAAGCAAGGGTACTACACGCCGTTACATGCTGCGGTGCGCGAAAATAAAACAGATAATGTTGAGCTTTTGCTCAAGCTAGGCGCTGACCCAGATATTATTATTCCAAATGAAGGAGAAAATAATTTACTTAGATTGATTGTTACTAACAATTGTAAGAATATGGTTCAATATAATGATTACGATTTTTTATTTGGATCAACTAGTACAAGCAATTACAAGAATATTGGTCAATATAATAATATTGATCTTTTATTAGCGTATGGTATAAAAATACAAAATTATAGTGCAATAATAAGTTCAAAGACTTTTAAAGGAGATATGGCTCCTTTTAATACTTATATACTAAATTTTGACTATACTAAAAATATAAAATCTTTAGATGCTCTGGCCAAAGACCCTTCAGCGCAAGTAGAATTTGAATATATTGAAGAAAGTTTTAATATAATGGAGGATGAGCTTGTTAATTTCTGCAGAAGCAAGCAAATTTTTGCGATAATGACAAAGCGTTTTACAAAAATCCTGCCCAAATTTCATGCAGATTTTTCTTGCAAAACTATGCTACAAGAATTGCAAAAAAATGACTCAGTGCCAGAGGAGTTAAAAAAAGATTTAATTAAAATTATTCATAATTCAACTAAAGAAAATATTCATTCGCTCACTACAGAAATAATAAAAATGATTGGATATGTAGATGTAAGCTTTGATTCACCGTCCCTATCTTTTTTAATCAAATATAGTTCTGAGATAGAATATAATTCAGATTTATATAATTTGCTTTTATTCTACAGGGAGCATACAAATCTGGATTGTCATAAGGTAGCTGAGTTTGTTTTTACCAAACAGAAAGATGATGCAATATATAACGAAATATTGCAGAAAATTTGGCAAAGTGATTTGCAATTACTAAATAATGTCCATTTAAAATTAGATTTAGAAACCTTACCAGAACTGGAAGAGAGATATAGTAAAACAATAATTCCAAATACAGAAGTGCAGCAGGAAGAAAACCAAACGGTCAGTACATTTGACAGCTTGACAGAATACTATGACGCATTAATCAACGACCATTGTGTGAATGGTCATCTTGGATTATTTGACTATGGCTTATATGACAGCGAAATGCTTGCTGCGTTTGATGGATGACAGTATACCCTTGAATTATTATCATCTATTGTAAATTTAACTCCCGTTTATGCAGTTTCATTGTCTCGTTCGCCTACCCGTATATAGCACTCACTTAGCCAATTCTCGCGCAGGACTTTAATTAAATATACAATAATTCACAAGTAGAGCTTTTGTTAATCTTCGCTTGAGTTCAGAAGCTCTACATCCCCACCAAATGCAGCAATGTTAATGCTAGTAGTACGCTCTGTCATGAAGCGCAGTAAGTAATTCGGGCCACCTGCTTTAAAGCCTGTGCCAGATTTATTTTCGCCGCCAAATGGCTGAGATTCAACTTTTGCACCTACAATAGACCTATTTGCATAGATATTGCCAACTTGAATACGTGATTTTATATATTGTATTTTTTCTTCTATGCGGCTATGCACACCAAAAGTTAGGCCGAATCCATAATTATTTACTTCATCAATAATTTTATCTAGATCTGAAGATTTATATTTAGCAATATGCAATATAGGGCCAAATTTCTCATTTTCTATATCATTAATAGAGTTAATTTCGATAATATGTGGGTAAAAATAATGCCCAGATTTATCTGCTTCATTTTGTGGGTGTTTGTAGATATTATACCCTTTTTCTTGCATGTTTGTAATATGTTTTTCCAGCATTTTTTTTGCCTCAGCATCAATAACCGGACCAATATCTGTACTAAAATCTGTAGTGTCACCAACTCTAAGCAGATCCATTGCTCCTTTAATCATGGCAATTAATTCATCATATATTTCTTCTTGAACATATAAAACACGAAGTGCAGAGCAGCGCTGGCCAGCAGAATAAAAAGCAGAAATTAAGGCATCGTCAGTGACTTGCTCAAGCAAGGCTGAGCTATCGACAATCATTGCGTTTTGCCCACCAGTTTCTGCAATTAGCGGGACTATACCAGAGTTTCTTTCTGCTAAATTAATATTGATTTTTTTTGCTGTTTCACATGAGCCTGTAAATGCTACGCCTCCTATACGCTCATCCGAGACAATATATTTACTTGTATTGAGCCCAGAGCAAAAAATTAAATGCAATATATTTTTAGGAATACCAGCCTTATGCATTAATTTTATGGTATAATTAGCAATTACCGATGTTTGCTCTGCTGGTTTTGCAATAACGCTATTTCCTGAAACAAGGGCCGCAACTATTTGTCCTGTAAATATAGCAAATGGGAAGTTCCACGGGCTTATGCATAAAAATACGCCACGTCCATGCATTGACAATATATTATGTTCGCCAGTTGGGCTCGGTAATTTTTTTTCTTGCATAATATTCGGGGCAAGATTTGCATAATATCTACAAAAATCTATTGCTTCTATTACCTCATTAACTGCATCTGATATTGATTTGCCAGCTTCTTTTATTAAAAGAGCATAAATTTCAAATTTATTTTTTTCGAATTCTTTGGCAATTTTTTCAAGTATTTTGGCTCTGTCTCTGACATTTTTTTCTGCCCATTTCGCAAAAGATTTTTCTGCTTTTGCGATTGCATCTTTTATTTCTCCCTCTACTGAATTTGAAATTTCAGATAATTTTTCTGCATTTTTAGCAGGACAAAAATATTCTTTAGTATTTTTTTCTATTATTTGCTCTTTGCCACCAATAATTGAACCAACAGAGTAAATTTTATTATAATAACTAGATATTTTTTCATATAGATAATCGTAATTATCTTTGTATCCTATTTCGTATCCCATAGCATTTTTCCTTTTTGGATATAAATCTTCTGGTAGAGCGATATGCGTGCTACCACTTAATAAACTTAAAACTTTATCGTTAGTATCATGAATTATATCAGATATTGGTAAATTCATATCACTAACTTTACTGACAAAATTGGCAGAAGCACCATTTTCTAGAATTCGACGCATTAAATATGCTAGCAAGTCTTTTGTTGTGCCAACTGGTGCATAAATTCGGGTAGTTGCATCATACGATAATTGTTTGTGCAGCGCATCCCCCATTCCATATAATTTTTGAAATTCATAATTTTTATCTCTAGCAATTTCTATTACTTGAGCAGCTGTTAGAGCATTATGAGTAGCAAATTGTGGGTATATATATTTATCATTTTCAAAAAGCTTTTTAACGCATGCAATATAGCTAAGATCTGTATAATTTTTCTTGGTAAAAACTGGATAATGTTTCAATCCAAGCTCTTGTGCGTGCTTAATTTCACTATCCCAGTACGCGCCTTTTACAAGCCGAACAGGAATAATTCGTCCAAGCTCTTTTGCAAGAGCTGCTATATACTGCACCATATATATAGCGCGTGTTTGATAGGCTTGCACAACAAAGCCAATACCTGCAAAGTCTTTAAATACTTTTTGTTTTATCAATTCTGTTAAAAATATAAAATATAAATCAGTTCTATAGCATTCTTCGGCATCGAAAGTAATGCTGATATTAGCATCCATGGTTTTTTTAACTAGTTTTATCAATTTGGGCATAAGCTCGATTTTTAATTGCTCTAGTTTGCTATATTCAAAGCGAGGGTGCAGCGATGTTAGCTTTACTGATAAATTAGGTCTTTCCATAATGTCTTGCTGATTATCTGGGTAATATTTTGCAATTAATTCAATAGCTTGCTCATATTGCTCATAATATATATCTGCTTGTTTCTGCGTTCTTGCTGATTCTCCAAGCAAATCAAATGCAAATTTGTAATTAGAATATTTTTCGGTTTTTGAAAGAGCAACATTCATATTATCAGAAAACACAAACTCCTTGCTTAAATATAAAATAGCAGCGCGCAATATTTTGATAAAAATAGGTTGTCCTAATTTGTCAAATAAAGTAATTGCTATATTTTTATATTTTACTATATCCGTATATTTTCCAGCAAAGTACAGGCCAAATGATGAAAAAATTGTTTTAAAAGATTTGTTGCCTTTGAACAGAAATTTACTCCATTCTTTATTTGATAATTTGTCGCTAATTAATTCTTTATTAATTTGAAAATCTGGTGCTCTCAGTAGCCCTTCCGCAAGACCAAGAATAGCTATGCCTTCTGCATGTGATATATTATATATATTCAAAAATTCTTCTATAGAAAAATTACGATCTTTTCTGATGTTTTTTACAAGATTATATGCTTTTAAATGTATGTTTTTTTTATTCGGTAGGCTAAGTTTAGCTATGGGCAAAAGATCTTTTACTAAGTCTTTTTCTTCTTTATTTTGAATTTTAAATAATTTGTCTCCCATAACTCATACCAAAAAACTATATAGATTAATTATATTTAAGTTAATAAAATAATTGCTAACTATAGCAATTATTTATGCGGCTCTATTTTTATAAAAATACAGAGCAAATAAACCTACAAATGCAGATATCAAAATATAATATACACTAGATGCAATACTACCCGTGCTCTGACGCAATGACTCTATAATATAAGGCGCCGTACCTCCAAAAATACTGGTTGCTGTATTATATGAAACTGAAAGAGCTGTGTTTCTTACTTCAGTAGGATAAAACTCGGCTTGCAGCGCTGGCTCTGGACCAATATATATAGCTGCCATAATAGCTAGGAAAAGCTGCGCTGTAACAACAGAGGCAAAATCACCAGTTTCCAAAATATTCAACAAAACAGGCATGGTGCAGATTATTAGTATCAAATTTGCAACAAAAATACGCCTTCTACCAATAATATCTGATAGCCACCCAGAAAATATGGTAACAAATATCATCACCACATAGCACATATTTGCAAGAGCGCCAACTTCAAAGTCAGTAAATCCTCTCTCTTTTTTTAAATATGTAATTAAATATACCGCCTCTAGATAAAATATAATAGAACCAGTGGCATTAATTAATATGGACAAAACCATGTCCTTCCAATAATACTTGAACGTTGTTTTTAAAGGCGAATCTAAGACTTCTCCTTGAGCCTGTGCTTTTTTAAACATTGGCGTTTCGACCGTGTTCTTTTTGATGTAATTACCAACAAAATAAATAGCCACACCAACTATAAAAGGTATTCTCCAAGCCCATGCAATAACTTGCTCCTCAGTAAAAGCAGTCTTAATTAGCCATGATGCAACAGAACCAAGCAGAATTCCAAGGCAAATACTTGCCATAGAAACACTGCCAAAAATACCACGCTGATTTTTAGGTGAATGTTCAATTACAAAAGCAACTGAGCCAGTAAGAGCCCCGCCCATAGACAAGCCTTGCAGCATCCGCATTGCTATCATTAAAATAGTGGCATATATTCCCCATTGCTCATATGTTGGAAGGAAGCCAAGCGCCGCAGTAGGAATCGCCATGCACATAATTGCAGAGCTTAATGCAAATTTTCTGCCAAATTTATCTCCTATAATACCAAAAAAAATACCACCAATTGGACGCATTAAATATCCAATTGCAAACACCATAAATGCTTGAAGTAATTCTGTATTAGGGTCATCACTTGGGAAAAAATTTGTACCAATTACTTGTGCAAAATGTCCAAATAAAGCATAGTCATACCATTCAAAAGTATTAGCAACGCCGCTCGACATTACTAATTTCTTAGTGTTCATTTTATTTATCTCCTTTATAACCACAAGCTTTAAATGTTAGTTTGTAGTTATTTATGTTGTATAATTCATTAATGTTCTTGTTAACTTTTCTATTCTATGATTTAATTCATCAATAGTCAACAATCGAATCAATTCTTTTATATTTTTATTAAAATTTTATAATGCCTATTAAAAAATTCAGTTAGGGCCCAAGAAACACAGGAAATAAAAATAATTTACAGATTATGCGTTGAAATCCAATAATTTATTAATTTAATTCTGCATAACTAATAGACTATTTTTAGTTAATTTAATTATGGGAATGAATTATGGGATATGCAGACAAAACTTTTCAAGGTTTTTCTAGAAAAGTTAATATTGCCATCATGGAAGATGATGCTGAAATGGCATATGAGCTTATCAAAGAGTGCGATGATGAATATTTAGAGAAGCTATCAGAGCAAACTAAAAAACTAGTCATTTTTTACTGTGCTGAATATAATTTTGCTGATCTATTAGATATCATGATGCCGTATGCCAAAGAATATATAAACGCAACATTTGAAACCAGATACGAAAAACTTATTCCTGTTTTTGTGGCTGCTGATAATGGGCATTTAGATATGGTAAAAAAATTACTAGATCATAATGCAAAAAATGTAATTAATGACGGCAGAGGGCAGCTAAAAAGTTTGCTAGGTTTTGCGATTGAGCAGCAGCAAAATCAAATTGCAGAATATTTAATAGAATTAGAGGAAAGTGCAGATGGGTGCGTGACTTCTAATTATGCAAAACATGCATTTAAGTGCGCAATATCACATAATAATGTTTATATATTTGATTTATTTTTACCAAAAATTGCAGATGTAAATAACTTTGCGTATAAAGATATTCCTCCTATTCACACATCAATTGCAGCTAATAGTTTATACATGACAAAAACATTGATTGAGCATGGCGCGGATGTAAATAGGCCAATTACAAAAAAATCAATAGGGCTTAATATGGCGGAGACAGTCATGCCAAATTCAAATGGTTTTTTAGTATTACACGCAGCAATTAAACATCAAGTAAATGATAATATAATAGATCTTTTATTGAATCAGGGTGTTAATGTAAATGCTAAATTAAAAAATGGGTTTTCTCCTTTATATTTAGCTGTTACGTTAAAAGACAAGAAAAATGCATTAAAATTAATAAAGCATGGAGCGGATATTAACCAACGAACGACAATTAATAATAAAAAGAATATTACTAAGCATATATTAGATTTGGCTATAGAAAAAACTCAAATAGAAATTATAGAAGCTATTATAGAACATAAAGATTTTGATAAAAACACTCAATCTCTTAGAAAATTGATGGAATTTATATCTACATATGGGTATAAAGATTTGCTTGTAATCGCATATGAAAATAACATTTTTAGCGATGACATAACAAAATACTACAAGATAGGTAATTATTGTGTATTAGAGTACAAAAGTAATGCTCTAAAGCCATTACTTAAACTAGCAGCTTTTATAAAAATTATTATAAATCCAGATGATGATTCAGTTCAGCTATATCAAAAAAAACCATTGTATAATTGCTTTGTAACACCAGAAGCTATAGGTAATAAAGATTTATGCAAAATTGTACCTCCTATAGTAAAATATATCCTTAAAAATGAAGGGTTTAGTGATAGCTTAAGTGACTTAATTGATAGAATTGATGCATGTCCTATATTTAAAAGCACAAAAGAAGAGCTGTTAAATTTCATTATAGACCATGATAATATTAAAAATTTTAATGATGATTGCTTTAATATTATTGCTTATGCATTTCTTGGTATTAACACACCATTTAATTTAGAGTCTATTTTATATTGCAATAATTTTGAAGAAATTTCAGAAGGCGTGGAAGCATTCATAAATCTATATTCCAGAACTCGTGGCTTTAACGAAGCAACTCTTTTAAAAGAGCTAATTTCAAGCAATACCAAAGAAAATAGTAACAATATTAGTCTTATAGAAAGTCAAACTCTATATGAAAAATTAAATATAGCCTTTTTTGATGCAAATACATTAATATTGTCGCATTATTTTGATAAAATATTTGACAGAAGCGTTATAAGACCTAAGGAAATAAAATTGCTAGCAGACAATATATTATCTTCGTCTCTGCGAGAAAAGATTGATCCTTTATTATATTATGCAAATTTGTTTCTAGAGAAGCAAGCTATGATAAATGAATTAAAAAAAATAGGAGATAATTGCCAAAATAGTCTGAGGGTAATAAATAAAGACCATTTAAATAAAGCAAAATTTTTAACTCAAGAGGAGGTTGATGATGCAAATCATAAGACGAGCAAAAAAATGGACGATAATGACAGCGATGATGATGAAATAGAAAGTAAATCTTCTAAGCCCAAAGAAAAAAGCGTAAAATTTGACTCAATGCCGCAAATTATTCCTGGAAACTCATATGTAGGTGACGAGGCGGTAGAAATTTACACGCATTTTGACGAATTATTTAATAACGATTCTATAGATGATTTGTCCTTTTCTAGCACCTGTTTTGAAACAGATGATTTATCTGTATAAAAACCAGTTTTTTATTGACGTCAAAGTAAATTAATAGTAGACCTAAAATTATGAATAGCGAGTTGCTGTTCTGGGGTGTAAGAGTCCCTTCAATAGGTGGTATGCATTAGCCAATAATTTAATGCTTCCTTGATTTTTCAGATCGGGGGAGCGATGATGTATGTTCAGAATTAAATTCTATTTAATTTAAAGATTATCGCAGCTATTCTTATTGATAGTTTCTTACTGCCCCGATCGCTGAGGGAATTTATTTTTATCATTTCCTTCAAGTTGATTACTTATTTCAAGGCTCGAATATTTGAGTTGGGCCTTTAATTTTAAATCAAGATGGGGAATTTATTATGACAGACGAACAAAAACCAGAAAAATCAGAAGACACCAAAATTTTAGGCACTATCTTTACCAAAAAGATTCTGCACAAAATGGATCATTTATCCAAAATATAGCAAATTTAATTGAAGTTTATGTAGATTCATTGCCTCGTTCGCCTATTATTTATAGTACTCACTCGTCATTCTCACCTAAACTTCAGTTAAA
>JAHDEH010000046.1 GCA_020628955.1 Alphaproteobacteria bacterium | reverse complement strand
AATATTTATAACCCAAAAACCAGCTAAACTCAAGATTATTCTTAATATCTACTTGATATAATTTATCTTGTTGCTATATTTATATATAGAATAAATAAAAGAGTTTTTTACATGGCAGGACATTCAAAATTTAAAAATATTCAGCATAGAAAAGGTGCTCAAGACAAAAAAAGAGCTAAATTATTTACAAAACTGGTTAGGGAAATAGTTACAGCCGCAAAAATGGGAGGCGCTGATTTAAATAATAATCCACGCCTCAGAAACAGCATTGCAGCTGCAAGAACACAAAATTTGCCAAAAGAGCGCATCGATAAAGCCCTTGCAAAAGCGCTTGACCCATCCGACAATGATAATTATACTGAAATTAGATATGAGGGCTTTGCACCAGGTGGCATCGCAATTATAGTAGAAACTTTAACAGATAATAAAAACAGGACGGTTGCAGAAGTACGTAGTGCATTTACTAAATATGGCGGTAATTTAGGCGAGTCTGGAAGTGTGAGCTTTATGTTTGATCGCCTTGGCATGATTGAATATTCAGCTAAAATTGCATCTGATGACGAGATCATGGAAAGCGCAATTGACGCTGGCGCAAATGACGTTTTTTCCGACGAAGAAAAGCATATAATTTATACAGATGTTGAATCCTACAATGAATGTTTAGAATTTATGGTAGAAAAATATGATCAGCCAGATGAGTCAGAAATAGGCTGGAAACCACAAAATATTATTATGATTGAAGATATAGATCAGGCAGAAAAATTACTAAAAATGGTTGAGCTAATTGAAGAAAGCGATGATGTTCAAAAAGTATATGGAAATTACGAATTTTCTGATGAAATATATAACAAATTAATGCAAGAGAAATAAATTTTATGCAATTGATTATACTAGCAGCCGGCAGGGGCAGCAGAATGAAATCTAACCTACCCAAAGTAATGCATGAAGTGCATGGCAAACCAATGCTTACTCATGTAATGGAAAATTGCAGGGCAGTAACTAACAATATAATCCTAGTCTATTCTGATATTCTAGAGCCCTATCTTAATTTATATCAAAATAATTGCACTACTGTAATTCAAGAGAAGCAACTAGGCACTGCACACGCTGTATCTGTTGCTAAAAAATATTTTGCAAAAAATATGCCCATTGGAGTGATATATGGCGACAACCCTTTAATCACTGATGATATTATTCGTGGATTATTTCAGCATCATGAAAAAGAAAATGCCGCAGTCACAACTCTTGCTTTTGAATATAGCAAGCCTAATGAATATGGTAAAATTATTACGGATAAAGATGGTAATTTTCTTGAAATTATTGAATCTAAATTTGCAAACAAAGAACAACATGCAATAACATTGTGCAACTCAGGCGTAATGGCGTTTTCACCATCTATACTAGAAAAATATCTAGATAAGTGCCTAGTTCCAGATCACATCGAAGCAAATAAAGAATTATATTTAACTGACATCATTAAAATTTGCACTGAGCATAATGAAAAAGTCTCTTACTATAAAGTAGGTAATCACAAGCTAGTACTTGGTATTAATACAAAAGAAGAACTTTCAAAAATCAACAATAATTAATGCAGTGTTTTAATAGTAGCATCAAATAAATAACTTCAAGTAAATTTACTTTATAATTTAGAGATTGATGCTACTCACCACAAAAATTAAATTACCTTTTCCTCTACGTTCATTTTGGAAGTAGAGCTAGTATGAATCTTTAAATTCTTCAATTTTCTATGCAACGCTGATCTTTCCATACCTACAAAAATAGAAGTTTTTGAAATATTGCTATTAAACCTATTCATTTGAGCAGTTAAATATTGTTTTTCAAATACCTCGCGCGCCTCACGAAGAGGCATGGACATCATATCAATATTAGTTTCAGGCTTTGCGATATTTACACTATTATCTATTACATCACTTGGCAGCATTTCTGATTTAATTTTATCGCAACTATGTGCAGAAACTGGGTTCATAATCAAAGTCCATTCAATTACATTGCGCAGCTGCCTTACATTTCCTGGCCAGTTATATGCTTGCAGTGCAGCAATTGCTTCGTCTTGGAATTCTCTTTCTTTTAAGCCAGAAAATTTTGATAATTGTTTTACAAAATATTCTACCAAAGAGGCAATGTCATCTTTTCTATCTATCAGCATCGGCACAACTATAGGCACCACATTCAATCTATAATATAAATCTTGTCTAAAAGCACCGCCAGAAACTAATTTTTCTATATCTTTAGTAGTAGAAGTGATAATTCTTACATTAACAGGTATATTTTTACCACTTTTAGTTACAATGCCAGTTTTTAAGAATTTAATAAGTTGATTTTGTGCATTAAGAGGCAAGTCACTGACTTCATCTATATATACTGTTCCATTATTAGCAGCTTCCAAAATTGAAATCCTTTTGCTATTAAGTCCGCTTAGCTCTGGCCTAGATTCTTCTCCAAATAGCTCTTGCATTACCCTGCTAGCATTCATCGATGTTGGATTAAATACAATGAAAGGACCATTTGCTTTTTTAGATTTTTTATGAATTAATCTAGCTGCTAGCTCTTTCCCGCTACCAAGCGCGCCATGAATCATAACTCTACCATCTGTAGGAGCAACTTTATCTATATCATTTTTTAACTTCATAGTAACATTAGAATCGCCAATAAATTCTGTTTTATCTATCACTTTTGCACGTAAATCTAAGTTTTCTCTGCGTAATTTTGCAGATTCACAGGCTCTCTTTAAAACAATCATTAACTTTTCATGAGTAAATGGCTTTTCTAAATAATCATATGCACCCATTTTTATTGCATTAACTGCTGTTTCAATTGTACCATGACCACTTATGACTATTACTGGCATCAGAGGGTATTTCTTTTTTATTATCTCTAATATTCCCAAACCGTCTAATTCGCTATCTTGTAGCCAGATATCTAAAATTATTGCATTTGGCGTTTTTTCTGCTATTTGCTCGAATGCTTGCGTACTATTTGCAGCTGGCCGAGTTGCAAACCCTTCATCTTTTAAAATATCAGTTATTAAATCTCTAATATCTGCCTCGTCATCAACAACTAAAATATCTAAAGCCATAAAATTCACCCCCTAATTCTTTATAAATTATAACAAAATAAATAAAAAAATGTACCAATAAATACTTATTATAAGTAATTGATCATCATTTTAACTATTTTTACCTACAAAGTAATTTTTTAGAAAAATCACCTCCCCCGTTAATCAAGATCAAAATCTTAATCATAAATTTAAGTTATCTTGCGACAAAACATAAATCAACTATTTTTTTGAAAAAAAAGCATAAATTCTATTTTAGATCATAATATCATGCAATAATTAAGAAAATATCATGAATATTTTAATTAACCCCTTAATTATTACAAGCTAAATGTTAACTTTATGTTTGCGCCGCTATCTAGATTATTATCTATCTCCATAGTACCACGGTGGTCTAAAACTATTCTATCAACTATAGAAAGACCAAGGCCAGTGCCATATGATTTAGTTGTAAAATAGGCTTCTTTGGCCAATTTCAGAGCTTTACCATCGAAACCTTTTCCATTATCTGAAATAATAACAACAAACTCATGTTGCTTGATCAAAACCTTCATTTTGATCTTTTTTATTGCATTACCACTTTCTTGCAGTGACTCTTCTGAATTTTGTATTAAATTTACAAATACTCTATTAATTTGAGCTATATCACATTTAAATTTGAAATGTTTTTTATTAGTTTGTAGAAAATAATTAATATTATTATTAATCACTTTTCTAGACTCTATAAGATCATTTATAAACGAAATAATTTCGCAATCTGTAATATCTGGAGCCGGCAATCTTGCAAAATCAACAAATTCCGAAACTATAGACCGTATGTCATTTGAGTTATTTAAAATATTTTTGATATATTTTTTAAATAAGTCCTTATCTTCAACTTGATTTAAAAACTTTTTATCCAAACGCTCTGCAGATAATTGTATCGGGGTCAAAGGATTTTTGATTTCGTGTGCAACGCGCCTTGCAACATCAGACCATGCAAGTGACCTCTGAGCTACAACCAAATCTTTTTGTTGTTTATCTAGCTGAGTAACCATTCTATTAAAAGCGCTAGAGAGAACCTTAACTTCATCTTTATGCATGTTTTTCAAAGGGACTTGTACAGTTAAATCTCCATTTTTCACTTGCTCTGCTGCAATCACCAAATGTCTAATTGGTTTTACTATTCTCTCTGCAAAATTTCTTCCCCAAATAGTTGCTATAATTAATAAACATAATATCAACAAAATAAATACCATTGAAAATTCAATTTGCATATACATCATTTTTTGCTTTAATTTATTATATTCAGCTGCAGCTCCATTTGTTTTATCTATATGATCAATAATCTTTTTATCAACCAATCTGCCTATTAGCAAATATGTATCATTAAACCCTTTAAGTTTTATCAATATTCTAATTTTGAGTGGATCTGATTTAATCTGAACGACCTCGCCTTTATCAGCCCTATCTATTAATTTTGCAGGAATGTTTATAAAAGATAAGGAAAAACTCAGTTCTGTCTGAGCAAGAACAACATTAGAGTCTCTTTGAAAAATTATAGCTTCATCAAAAGAACGCATTTTTGCCTGTGCATTAATTAATTTGTTAAATAATGCAGGATTGCGTACCAGATTATAATACATTGCACTAAAATCTTCTGATACAGAAATTGATGTTTCTTTTAGCTGCAGAACATGCTCTTCTATATAGGAATTACCTACTGAAATTGATTGATCGAGAACTTTAGACACTTTTTTATCAAACCATGCATCAATTCCAAAATTAAATAAATAGGTAGAGAATATTGCAACTAATAAAGTAGGAACAGCAGCGCCTGTAATAAAAGCAATAATAATGCGTTTTCGTAGTTTAGATATTTTACGTTTGCCTGAATTAATAAAAGAAAAATGCGAAGTTCCTGTGTTAACAACCACTAACACCCAAAGGATTAATATTAAAATAAGCCCTAATATTAAAAAGCCAAGAGTATAGCGAGGCTGCAGGTCAATAATAACTCCGGATTTATATAATATAAAAACTATCAATATAATACAAAAAAACAACACTGCAAAATATGTAGATTTTGCTGCTTTAATTATATTTAATAAATTGTTCTTAAATGTTTTCATAATATATTTACTATACTACATAAAATAGCTTAGTGCATTATATTTTATATTCTTTAATCTTTTTACGTAATGTGTTGCGATTAATGCCTAAAATTTCAGAAGCTTTAATTTGAACGCCACCAACATGACTTAATGTTTTTGTAATTAAAATTCTTTCTATTTCACCTATGAATCGGTCATGCAAACCAGATTCTGGCTTTGACCCATCATGCATATCAAAAAAATTGTCTAACCGTGCTTCTATAGCTTCAGCAAAAGATTTATCTTGCGCACTCATATATACTACCTTTTTCCACATTCTTTTTCTATTAAAGGGCCATAGAAGTCATGAATTTTATTTTTTACATCTTTTATTTCACATAGCTGATTAATAGCCGCTCTAAATTCGCTAGATTTAGCAAGGCCAGTGCTATACCATGCAAGATGTTTTCTTGCAATTTTGATGCCAATATCTTCCCCATAATGTTCTATTATGGCATCATAATGATTAAGCACAATATTTAATTGCTCATTTAAATTTGGATCTGCTATTTTTTTTCCAGATGATAGATAATTTGCAACTTGTGAAAGCAACCATGGCTTGCCATAACAACCTCTGCCTATCATTACACCATCTGCTCCAGAGCGCTTAAGTGCTTCTTTAGCGCTATCAAAACATACTATATCACCATTTGCTATCACTGGTAATTTTACTGCGTTTTTAACAGTAGCAATAAAGTCCCAGTCTGCATTGCCTTTATAAAATTGGCAACGAGTCCTTCCATGAACTGTAATCATCTTAATACCTGCATCTTCAGCAATTTTAGCTAGCGTTGCAGCATTTTTAGAATTATCATCCCACCCCATGCGCATCTTTAATGTAACTGGAACATTTACAGCCTTCACTGTTTTGTATAAAATTTCTGTTGCCAGTTTTTCATCCCTCATTAAGGCAGAGCCGGCAAATCCACCAACAACTTTCTTGGCTGGGCAGCCAAAATTAAGATCTATTATTTTAGCACCCATAGCTTCGTTCATTTTTGCAGATTCTGCAATCACTTCCGCCTCGCACCCTGCAAGTTGCACGCAAGCCTTTGTTGCATCATTTTCATCATGCTCAATGGCAGATTTTCTAATAGATTGCTGGCAATTGGCGATCATTGCCCTGCTAGCGACCATTTCAGAGACTACAAGGCCAGCACCAAATTTTTTTACCAATTTTCTATATGGAAGATCAGTTACACCAGACATAGGCGCTAAAATTACAGGATTTAAAAGCTTTATATTATCAATTTTAATTTGCATGATTAGAATATTGGTTTCTGCTTATTGTAAATAATAGTATTAAAGAACCAGCACTATACCATATTTTACCTAAATAGTAAATTAGAATTTAGTAAAATTAAAGGCCGCCTTATCAATTTTACAGATTCGAAAGAGATTTAATTTTGCGGGTTCGCTTCACTGCTTAACTATTGTATAGTTAATTAAAGCCCTGCGCAAGAATTGGCTAAGTAAATACTATATATAATAGTTCAAGCGAGACAATGAATTTGTATAAACGGGAGTTAAATTTACTGTACTAACACTCAAAATTATTAAGATCAATATATTCAGCACCTAAATTTACTATAGTTTCCTGTATATCATTATGAATTTTTTGCCCTATCTCTTCATTATACTCTATATTTTGGCACCACAACTCAAAAGCATTTTTAACATCATTATCATGATTTGGAAATAAAACATTAACTTCATCTGGCTGAATCAAACCTTGCTGAAGCCATTTTAGAGGATGAGCAGAGCCAATAATAAGCACACAATCCCCTTCAAACTCATTAAATATCCTAAACATATGCTCATCACGTAATTTATCTTCCTGTGTGTATTCATGTAATTCATATTTATCTGTTGCAATATTTAATTTTACTTCTATTTCTTTTTCTACAAAGTCATGGAAATTATTGATTTGCTCATCCTCTGCATTATCACACTTATCAAATACATTTTTTTCTATAGGTATAATGGTTGCTCTACTTTCTATAACCTCCTTCATTAATATAGCATAACTAGGATATATATTCTTATTGACAAAATCAATTTTTGAAGCTTTATCTAAATCTAAAAACTCTCTTGAAACGCCCTCTAACAATATCGTAATATTTTCATTTTTTTCTTGCATTTTTTTGATCATTTTCAGGGTATATTGACAAATTTTTTCATCTATATGATTATTACATATTATAATTTTATTAGGCATGTTTTCCTCTTTAAATGTTTTGCTCGATACACATCTATGACAACTTATAATTCAGGGAAGTGCAGTAAATTTTATTTCCAATTTGTGCTCCGCAAGTTCAAAGAACGTAGGGTGGCCTGCGCTCACAAGTTCGACTTGTCTAACAAAGCGCTTTTGCGCTTAGTTAGAAGAATATAGGGTGGTTCCAGAGAGGGATAGGTATCATCTTAATTAGAGGCTCAGCTACACCCCCTCTTACCGGGCTCTCTTCCTTTTACTCTCTTTATCTAAATCATATCCCAAATGCAAGATTCGATTTGCTTTTCTTCTTAGCTACTGCTAAATAATATTAGTAATAAAGTAAATTATATATGTGGTGCTATAGTCTACCTACGCTAAAGCTTCTGCAGACACTCCTAGTTCTAATTCGCCTCTGGCTTGCCGTGTAAGTTCTACTTGTCTAACGAGGCGCTTTTTCTCGAAGTTGGAAGAACGTAAGTGGCTTGCCGCCCGAAGTTAGAAGAACGCAAGCAGTGGCGGAGAGAGAGGGATTCGAACCCTCGATAGAGATATGATCCCTATACTCCCTTAGCAGGGGAGCGCCTTCAGCCACTCGGCCACCTCTCCAA
>JAHDEH010000002.1:39815-42187 GCA_020628955.1 Alphaproteobacteria bacterium | reverse complement strand
TATTTTTCTATTAAAGAATTATATATAGTTTTACCCAGAAGTAAAACTATACTCTATACTATTCTTACATGTGGAATTTTATATCTAAAGCAAAATAATATTATTTATACTCGTAATTATTAGCAAAAAATTAGTAATAAAAAATCTAATTCTATTATTCAGTAAATTTATTTATTCAAACTTAAAAAAGTGAATTAATTAATTATTTTTTAATAATTTTAATTATTTTTATTAAGACTAAGCAGTTATAAAGCTTTATCTAACTATATTTAGGCAGCGAAAGATTATAAACATATGAATAATAAAAAACTTAAACTTGAGTTCTAAAGCCACTTATTGTTATTATATATTTAATTAAAGTTCTGCATGGGAATGGCGAGTAAGCACTATATATAATAGGTAAGCTTACCAATGAAACTGCATAAGCGAGAGTTAAATTTACAATAACTTGATTTTAAAATGGAAATCAAGCGGCTTGCAATAAGCAAAGTTAATTTGAGGCTAATGTTTTATTAATCACCATCAATATTTATATAGCAAATAAAATTATATGACTGTAAGTAAAAAATTGATAATACCAGTGGTATTATCAGGTGGTATTGGTTCTAGATTATGGCCGGCATCTAGGAGCGATTATCCTAAACCTTTTATAAAACTAGAGGATGGTTTAAGCTTTATCCAAAAGACCTATAAAAGAGTAACAAACCTGTCTAATGTTAAAGAAATTATTACTGTTACTAATAGAGATTTGTTTTTTTGTACAAAAGATCACTATGATTCTTTAAATATCAATAGCATTAATAATACATATATTTTAGAACCGTTCGGCAGAAATTCTGCGGCAGCTGTTGCACTAGCTGCTAGTTATGTGCATAATAAATATAAGGAAGATTGTATGTTGCTGATATTTCCTGCAGATCATTTAATAAATAATCAAGAAGCTTTTGAAATGGCTATAGATAGAGCGGTCAATTTAGCTGATGGTAATGATATAATAACTTTTGGTATAAAACCGAAAAGGCCAGAAACAGCGTATGGATATATTGAATCAGAAGGTATTAACGTTAAACGTTTTATAGAAAAGCCGAGTAAAGAAAAAGCAGAGCATTATATTCATTCAGGTAATTATCTTTGGAATTCTGGCATTTTTTGCATGAAATTATCGACAGTAATTTCAGAGATGCAAGAGTTTTGTCCCCAAATATGGAATTTATGCAATCAAGCTATAAAAGAAAGCAATACATCATTAGGCAAAAACTGGCAACAAGTTGAAATTAATAGCAATCTATTTAGTTTAGTAGAAGATATATCAATAGATTATGCAGTATTAGAAAAATCAAAAAATATAGCTGTAGTACCATGTGATTTTGAGTGGTCTGATATAGGCTCTTGGTTAGAGTATGGAGCGCTTAACCCTAAAGACAGTTCTAATAATCATTTATCTGGGGATGTGATATTAGATGATGTGGATAATTGTATCATAGATTCTCGGCATAAATTAATTGCAGCTCTTGGTCTTAGTAATATTGTTATTGCAGAAACCGAGGATGCTGTTTTGGTAATGGATAAGAATAATACGCAAGGGGTAAAAAAACTAGTAAAAAAATTAAAAGATAAATCTCATAAAGCATATAAAAAATCTTCTATTATACAAAAAAGATGGGGTAATTACAGAGTTTTGGAGTCAGGTGAGGGCTTTAAAGTAAAGAGGCTGGAGATAAATCCAGGAGCTTCACTGAGTTTGCAATCTCATAATCACAGAAGCGAGCATTGGACAGTGATGCAAGGATTTGCCAAAGTTATAAAAGGCAATCAAACATTAAGTTTGAAGCCTAAAGATTCAATATTTATTCCAGAAAACTATATTCATTGCATAGAAAATATTGGAAATGAACTATTGGTAATATTAGAAACTCAATTTGGCGATTATTTGGAAGAGGATGATATTATTAGGTATAGTAAATTTAACTGAAGTTTATGCAGCTTCATTGTCTACGCTTATATTATTCCCTGGTTATTCTGGACTAAATTTGAATTAAGTATACAAAGATTAGTTGACCACTCTTGTTTATTAATGTATATTAATCCTTTTTACCAACTAAATTAATTATCATTATGAAAAATCAACAAACAGCAAAAGCTCCTCAAGTTAATCAAGGAGAAGTTATTCAAGTCAATAAAGTTTTAAACCTACAAGGTTTATTTTTACTAAAAGGTCATAAATTTGACGAGCCAACAGACGCATACCCTTATGCAGCATCTCCTGTTCGGCTTTTAAATAATAACTCACAAGTGACAGAGCTAAATGCCAAGGGCTTCATGATGGGTGATATTGAATATGTAAATGAACTAGCAAAAGCCATAGCAAAACA
>JAHDEH010000002.1:0-39715 GCA_020628955.1 Alphaproteobacteria bacterium | reverse complement strand
TGCAATGCCCAAATCTTGAGCTATTAGTGGTGGATAATGACTCAAAGAGAGCTGATTCATTTGCAGCTGATGAAAGCCCGATGCTATGTACATCAAGAGCAGCGGCAGAGAGTATGGGCGAAGCAAATAATCCCAAAATCATTACAGACCTAGAGACTTTTTATAAAGATCTGGGTAAATGTTTGTACCACCAAATGCAAGAAGTCAACGGAGTATCTATAAAAGAAGGAATTATAGATGCAATTGATAAGACCAACCTCAAAATGGAACTTATATATTTAAACAAAGAATTTGAAGAAGTAGAAGATTGTCTAGAAACAAGAGATTCATTTATAGATATGCTAGAGAAAATATATCTAGAACCTGATGTAGAGATTATTAATAACTACGAGTTAAAACATGCTTCAATTGGTATAACTGTGTTTATAATGAAAAATAGCACATTGTTAACTAATATTTATAGAGGGCATAGTGACAAACCCGGTGAAGACGCAGAAGCAGTCAATACAATAGCTGAAGCTCTAAAAATAAATAAGTCAGTTACTAGCGTTCAGATAGAAAATAACAACATAGGCGATGAAGGAGCTATTGCGCTAGCTGAATCTTTAAAAGTAAATAAATCAGTAACTAATATTTGCTTATGGAATAACGATATAGGCGAAGAAGGAGCTAAAGCGCTAGTTGAAGCCTTGAAAATAAATACTTCAATTACTGAGATAGACTTAATTTCGGAAAATATAGGTAAGGCAGAAGTCAATGTGCGAAATAAAATAGAGCAATATATAGAGCGCAACAAGAAAATAGCGCAAGAAAAAGCAAATGCAGATGCAGCTGAAAATGCAGAATCGTGCGGTGTGCCGGAAGGGGCAGTAGAGGCATCTGTAGAATTACAGGATCCGCTCGGTGCATCCAAAGATACCTCTTCACCACAAGGCGATAATGACGAAGAGTCGTTAATAGGAGATGTTTTGAGCTACGCAGACAATGACGCGTTATAATTGAAGCTCGATCTTAAATTTGCTATTAAATATCATGTATAATGATTATATAATTCCTCAATTGAATTGAAAATAATATGTAGATCTTTTTCTCTGGCCAATTTATGATTTGCATCTTTTATTAATTTCACAACTACATTATTGTGGCTAATTTTATCTGCAATTCTTGTAGCAAGCGAATATGGCACATCTGTATCTTGCATTCCATGTATGATATGAGAAGGGCATTTAATATTTATTGCGTCTTTATTCAATAGTGAGTTTTTTCTGCCATCCTCGATAAGTTTATAGCTAATTGGATAAACATAGTTACATTCAGGATCTTGCCCTTGCACATTTAAAATGCCATTTTCCTTCATTTGTTGCTGTTGATTTGCGCTTAATTTATCCCAAATTAATTCTTCTGTGAAATCAGGAGCCGCTGACATGCTTATAAAACCAGCCATTCTTTCGGGATATTTAATTGCATAGAGCATAGCAATCCAGCCCCCCATGCTTGAACCTATTAGCAAAATTTTCTGGTTCTTATTTGTAAGTTTTTCAACTATCAGCTCAAGCCCCTCAAGCCAAGAGCTAATGGTTTGTTCTTCAAATTTTCCTGATGAGCTATGGTGTCCAAAATTATCAAACCTAATATAGTCATAATTTTTCCCCTGACAGTATTTTTCAATAGCCATAGCTTTGCTACTTTGCATGCCAGACATTAATCCATGATGGAATATTATGCACGGATTTTGATTTGAAGCTTTATTTTTTTCATTAATTGGTGTATTATAATAGATGAAATCATCTGTATTTTTATATAAATATGGCATATAAATTTAAATATTAATTATGACAAAAAAAACTATCAATAAAAGAAAATACCAGAAAAAAACTATTATGCAAGTGGTGCCAGCCTTAATTTCTGGTGGCGTGGAGCGCGGCACTTTGGAAATTGCAAAAAGCGTTGTAGAGAATGGAGATTTTTCAATAGTAGTGTCTGCTGGCGGTCCTTTGGTGGACAAGCTAGATAAAAGCGGAGCGTTGCATATTACCATGAATGTTGCAACAAAAAATCCATATATTATCTGGAAAAATAGCAAAAAATTAACAGAGCTGATTACAGAATACGATGTTGACGTTATTCATGCTCGATCGCGCGCGCCTGCTTGGAGCTGCCTTATTGCGGCGCGCAAAACTGGCGTTAAATTAGTCACCACCTTCCACGGAGTTTATAATTTCAGCACTTGGATAAAAAAATACTATAATAGCATTATGACTGATGGGCATAGGGTCATTGCGGTATCTAATTTTGTAAAAAAACACATAATTGATAATTACAAAACTAGTGAAGATAAAATAAGCGTGATTCATCGCGGCGTTGATGAAAATGAATTTTCAAAAAAGCATATCACAGAAGATATTGTGCAAAAATATAGAGAAAAATATAACGCTCCAAGCAACGCGCCCATTATTTTATTACCATCCAGAATGACACGCTGGAAGGGGCACTTATATTTAATTGAAGCTTTGAGGCAAATAAAAGAATTAAATTTTTACTGCATAATGGCAGGTGACCTTGCAAAACACCCAAATTATGTATCTGAAATTCAAGAAAAAATTAAAGAATATAAATTGCAGCATAGAGTGCAGCTATTTGGTAATGAAATGGATGTTCGTAGCTTGTATGGAATATCAGATATAATATTATCCACCTCGCTAGAGCCAGAAGCCTTTGGCCGTACTATAATCGAAGCGCAAAGTATGGAAAAAATGGTAATAGCCACGAATATTGGCGGCGCAGGTGAGACTATAGAAGATGGAAAAACTGGTTTTCATGTCACGCCAGGCAATGCAGATGAACTTGCAGAAAAAATTAAGCACTGTCTTGATATAGTCGGCAGCAAAGAAGAGGAAGCAATAACGATGAATGCACGCAAGAGCGTTTCTGAGAAATTTTCTCTAAAGTTAATGCTGCAAAAAACTATGGATCTATACGAAAAGATTTAATGCTTTTCGATTAGCTCCTCGCGCTCGGGTCTTTAAGTAAATTTATAATATCTAGGGCATTCTTCTGCTTGAAGATGAGCCTTTTCTTCTGCTTGAAGATGAGCCTTTTTTTCTGCTTCTAGAGCTAATTCCGCTACGTGACTTTCTGTGCTTCCTTTTGTTTTCGCGCAGGGATTCAGTTGCGGTTTGAAATTCTTTGCTTTCAGATATTTCTGATGCAGTTGCAGAGCTGCTTCTGCCACTACTATGATTCTTGTGCTTGCGTTTAGGTTTTGTATTATCTTCAGATAAACCGGCTCTTATCTTTACAAGTTCGGCATCTTGTGCTAATTGATCTGGATGCGGAGTAGATGGAGGGCTTGGTTTAAACTCTATGTCTTTTTTTTCAGTTATATCAATTGCAGCTTGGCTATGTTCTGGTAAACCAGATGTTTTTTTGAAATTTTTCTTATTTTTATCGCTAGTAAGATTAGAAAGAAAATTTTTAATTGTTTTGAAGGTATTTGGGAGTTTTTCCTTAATACTAACATTCTTTGACTCTTTAACGCATATCCCTGTTATTTCATTAGCCAAGTTTTGTAAATTGTTAGGAATAACTTTGCTCTCATCTAGTGTATAGAGTGCATGATCAGGCTGTGCTTTATATCCCAATTTTTCGCAAATTGCTGTTTTTATATTGTTTTTAAATTTATCTGATGGATTTAATAAAGAAGTGATGTTTGTAATATCTTTAGTATCAACATCATGAAAAATATCTTGAATCAATAAGTCTTTTTTATCTGGAGTTATAAAATTTACATTAGAAGTATCAGAGCTTTTAGCAAAAAATGCTGTTTGGTCTACAATTAAATCTTTAATAATTTTTTTTGCAACTAATGCTCTGACTCCTTCATTAGTTACCAGACTTTTATTTAATTGTTCTTTTGCCGTTGCAACGTTTGTTTTTATATCTATAAAATCATTTTCGCTGTAACCTTTTTCAATAAGCTGATCTATTCGCTCATTTATGCCTTGTTCTGTAGCAGTAAAGCTAAGAACAGCTACTTTGCCACCCCTCTTGTTGATTGCTTCTTTAGAATTTAGGATGTTTGGATCAGCGCTAAATAAAGATTCTTGGGCCGTTTTAAAATCTTTATTATTAACATCTATTTTACCAGAATTATTTTTAATAATTTTTGTATATTCGCCAGCAATATAACTTTCTATACTTTTTAAATCATTACTTAATTCTTGAAGAGCTTTTTCTAACTCATGTTCTGATTTTTTATCCATAATCTAATACCCATTTATATTTATTATTCTTATACTCTGATTGTAATACATAAATGATAATTAAGATATAAATATTATTTAATATTTCTAGATAAAATTTATTATTGTGTTTTTTTCATCATATATCCATCTTGGTCTATATATTTTTAGTAATCAACAATATTCGTATGTTGCATAATAATCCTTGAAAAGATTGGTGATTTCAGCTAGATTAATCCAGAATTTTATAAGCTTGAAGTAGGTTCTTGTGCCAATTCAGGCTTCAAGATGTTATAAATAATTTTGAATTAATTAAGCAAACAATGAAAAATCTATCAAAAAAAGATTGGATGATATTGATGGGAAATGTGATGCAGCATTTCGATTTGTCGATATATGTATTTCTATCGCCTATTTTGTCTAAGTTATTTTTCCCTGACTATGACCCACTACTTGGGATTATTATGGTCTATGCGGTAATGACCACTTCAATTATTACAAGGCCCGTTGGAACTTTTATTTTTAGTAAATTAGAAAAGTCAACAAGCCCTTCATATGCGCTGTCGATTGGACTTATTGGTGTTGGTGTGTGCACCGCTTTGATGGGTTTGGTGCCAACTTATGGGCAAATAGGAATATTTGCGCCTATATTATTAATATTACTTCGCGTTGTTAGAGGGGTTTTTTGCGCAGGTAAAAGTACCATTAGTAAACTATACATATTAGAAGGCAAGGAGGAGGGGAGTGAGTCCTATAAATTTTCCTATTTGTTCACAAGTTTTAGCATGTGCGGGACAATTTTTGCTTCACTAGTTGCAGCTATTATATTTAATTTTGAACTTGAAAATTGGTGGAGATTATGCTTTTTAATTGGGCTGGGAACTGTTATTCCTGGTATGATTTTGCAAAAAAATCTTTCATATTCCATAAAAGACAGTCAATTTTTTAGTGGCATAAAATATCAAAATATTTTTGAAGAGTTTAAGGTTTTATGGAATAACAAGTATTCAGTTCTATCGGTATCATCGATTTGCGGTTTCTCGTATTTAACATATATTATTCCTTTTGTGGTGATGAATAATTTAATACCAGAAATTACAGATATAACTTATAAAGAAATGATGGCTTTAAATAGTGCATTATTATTTGTTGATGTTTTATCTATACCAATAATTGGCAAATTTACCGCTAGATTTAACTATCAATCAGTAATGCTGTGCGCTGCTATTATTTTATCCGTTACTATATTTCCATTATGGTATTTTTTGCATGATGCTTCGATATATTATGTAACTTTTGTGCGTTTATGGGTTGTGCTGTGGGGAGTGGTATTTTTATGCCCGCTTAATTATTGGTGCAAAAAGCAAGTTTTAAATAAAAAAGATCAGTATATAGTGGTAGGAATAGGAAGCACAATTGGCGACACTATAATTGGAAAGCCAAGCAGTTCCATATTATTACTGATTTTTTATGTAAGTGGCTCGCATGTGTCAATGGCTTTATATGCTGCATTGATTTTTTTGGCCTCAGCATTTGTTATAATGAAAAACAGAAAGTAGATATTGTAAATTTAACTCCCGTTTATGCAGTGGAGGAGCGTAAGGCGACGTGGTGACCTCGAGAGTCCACTTTTCGATGTCATTACCGCGTATGCGGTAATCCATAAAGCGCTAGCAACGAATTCTTTGTTAACAAGTCTGGATTCCCTCTTTCGAGGGAATGACATCGCAGGAGATTGCTTCGCCTGCGTTCATACTCACGAGATTACCATTTTCAAGCCATAATATAAAAGTTTTGATTTGTTTATTGCTATATATCTTGCTGATAATTTGTTTATATTGTAGCAATTGTTCTCGGTAATTTTCTGGTACTTCTTTCGGTGGAATTTTGTCTGATTTGTAATCGATAATAATAATTTCGTCAGTTTTGAATATCAATAAATCAATTCTTTTTAGCTGTGGATTTCCATCCTGCGCAATATTTCCAAGTGATGCTTCAGTTATATATTCATATTTGAGCAAATCTATGAAGCTTTTATTAGCAATAATATTAGTAATAGATTTATGAAAACGATCTTGCTCTTTTTTAGCTAAGCTGTTTAGAAGAGGGTGTTTTTTTGCTAGATATATATCTTTTGCAAGCAAGGAATCTTCCATTATTTTATGAAATATAGTTCCATATTGGGCTGATTTATTTTGTATCGTTTCATTTTCTAAATTAACATTCTTAATTTTCAATGGCTCTTCTTTTGGTTTTGTAGTGAAATATTCTATATTTTTTTCGTTTGCTTCAAATTCTAAATTACCTCTGGCCTCATTATTAATATTTTCCGCCTGGCCGTAATATAAATAATTATTATCTGCAGCAGTTCCAAGCTTTTGCATTGTTTGCATTGCAATATTATACCAACAATTTTCTGGGATTTCTCTGCTACCCCCGTAGCCGCAAATAATCAAATGATCCTCGGCGCGCGTCATTGCGACATATAGCAGCCTTAAATATTCTGCATAAGTAGCATCTTTGTTTTGCTGTTGCATATTAGTGTAAAATTCTGTTTTGCTATTTGCATTATTTGCAGACCATGCATTGCCATCATCATCCCAAATGAAACGCTCATTATTACTTGGCAGGCTAGTAGTATCACATAAAATTACAACAGGTGCTTGCAAGCCTTTTGATGCATGGCTAGTCATGATTTTAATATTATTGCTAGCGCTATTATCTCGCTTGATTGAAGAGTCATTGGATTCAAGCCAAAAAATAAATTTTTGAATAGAATTATTTTCAGAAATTGCATAATTAGAACAGCTATATAAAAATTCATCTATAGCGTCATTACTGCCAGGGCCGCAATTAGCATTTAGAATATTTCTATATTCCAGTACATCTACGATATACTGAAAAAAATCACCTAAATGATGTTGCTGGTATAATTGCATGAAATAAGATAATTTTTCAAATATCATTTTGTTTTGCACTAGTTGCTGATTCTTTTGTATATGTTGCCAAATAGATATTTTATCTTTAGGTTCATTATTTTTCTGGGTGCATATGTCATGTAGATCCATTTCAGATATACCAAATATTGGGCTTTTCAAAAGAGATGCAAGGTTTAAATCATTCTCTGTATTTAATATAAATTTTGCAATAGACAGCAAATCTTGCACGGCAATATTGTCTCTTAGAGTAATTCTGTCAAGACCTGCAACAGGCAAATCATTCTCTTGCAATGCTTTTATAACCTCTTCGGTGAATTCATCACGCTTTCTGAACAAAATCATGAAATCTTCAGGCCGCGCATATTTTTCAGTTGAAGGAATGATGTTTTTATTATCTATATATTTTTTTATATAGTCACTAATCTGCCGCGCTAAGATTATTTTTGTGTCACTAGCATTTGTTTCTGTATTTTTGGGCCAAAATATCTCTTCCTGTTCAGGTTTTGAAATAATAGGCCATATCTGCACGCTGCCTTTGTGCTGGCTTCTATAAGGAATCATTTTGGCAAGGTGCGCTTTGAACATTTCTGGCATAGTGTCTTTTAATCTATGGAACACATGATCAACAATATGTAATATTTCGCTGCAGGAACGATAAGAAATTTCTAGATCTATATTTTCAAAATCTTTTCCTCCTAAAGACATGTTTTTCTTTAGAACACCATTCATATGTTGGAACGAGTCAACATCTGCTCCTTGGAAGCTGAATATTGATTGTTTTTCATCGCCAACTACAAATATAGTGCGGTTTTTTTCAGATTCTGAAGAGTCGCCTGAATAAAACTCTTCAATTAAAGTTTGAATAATTTGCCATTGGCTGATGCTAGTATCTTGGGCTTCATCTACTAATAGATGTTCAATTCCTCCATCTAGTTTATACATTACCCATTGCCGAGCATCGCTATTTTTGAGCAATAATAATGTTTGGATTATCAAATCATCATAATCCAAATAACCTTGTATTTTTTTATATGATTCATATTCATGCAAAATTCTGTGAGCTAGTAATTGTAATAACTTTGAATGATTTTCTAGTTTTATTTGCTTATGTTTTTGATCTAATAGATAAATTTGATGCTGCAAATATTCAAGCTCATCATATGTGCTAGACCCTTTTTTGGCAATTTTTTGCGTGACTATTCTCTTTTTTTTCTCTCCTTTTTGGCTTAAGAAGAATTTTTTTATCTCGCTAGCGTGTGCATTATAGCCAACTAGCTTTTGAATTAGTTTATTTTGCCAAAAAAATTCAAATTCTATATTATTATCTCTGTTTAAATTATTTATTATTTCTTCTGAATCTGCATAAATATTATCTAGGCAATACTCACTTTGCATAAATTTTTCTTTATTTTGTATGATGTCATTTATGATTTCCTGAATGATAAGCTCATGAAAATTCACAAGCAGATAATTATTAATTAATTTTATGTCATCAAAAAAAGGTAGTTTGTTCTGAATATCTTTTAGTATAGATGCAGATTTTATTTCATCAATAATTCTAAAACCAGGTGGAATTGCGGCCTCAATTGGAAACTTTTTAAGTAATTTTTGGCAAAAGGAATGTATAGTTTGAATGTTGATTCTTTGCTCCTGACTTAGGAATTTTTTATATAAATTTCGGGCTTTATTAATTTGTTCCTTGCTAGGCTGCTCGCCTGTGGTGTTCTGGAGTGCAAGCGCTAGTTCAGCTTCAGGTAGTCTAGGCCACTTAGATAGAGAATTTGCAAGACGTTCTTTCATCTCTTCCGCAGCAGCATTTGTGAAAGTCAGACATAATATTTTGTCTATATTTGTACCGCGAAGCAGCAAGCGAAGTACTCTGTCTGTTAATATTTTTGTTTTGCCAGTGCCGGCAGAAGCGGAAACCCAAGTTGATATTTCCGGGTTTGAGGCCTTAATTTGCAGATGGTTCATGGTTATGTTTAGTAAAAAATTTTGCTAATATTTACTATATCATATAAATAGTAATATGCTAAACATAAAAAAAGCGAGCTCTTGAATAAAATAAGAGCTCGCTCATGTAAAATATATTTAAGCTTTCTATATATTACATTTTCATTGTAACATTAGCTTTTTTAGATAGTTCTTCCATATACTGCATTGCTGCTTCGCGGCTTAATTTTTCCTTCAGCATTGGCTTTGCTTCTTCTTTTGCTGGAACCTTCACATCACGCTCATCAACTTTTTTAATGATGTGCCAACCAAACTGACTTTTAACAGGTACAGAAACTTGTCCTTTTTTCATTTCAAAGGCTTTGTTTTCGAATGCTGGAACCATTTGGCCTCTTCTGAAGTAACCAATTTCACCACCTGACTCTTTAGAGCCCGGATCTAGAGAATGTTTCTTAGCAAGATCTGCAAATTTAGCGCCGCCACTTAATTCTTTTTTAAGCTTTTTTGCTTCTTCTTCAGTTTTTACTAAAATATGCTGAACTTTTACTTCTTTTTTGCCTTTAAGTTCTTTCTTCATTTTTTCATATTCAGCATCAACTTTTTTATCTGTTACTGTTTTTTTAATATGACGATCCATGAATTCTTTTTGAACCATTTGCTTTTCAACAGTTTGCAATTTTTTCTTGAAGTCTGTGCTAGAAGCAATCCCAGATTTAGAAGCTTCTTTCTCTAGTAGAGATTTGCTGATATAAGCTTTTACTAATGCTTCTTGCATTTTTTTGTCTAGATCAGAAAATTTCTTCACTTTTGAATTTGGATTTGCGTCTAATGAAGGTTTGATTTCTTTCATTATTTGCTCTTCAGTAACATCTCCACCTGAATATGTTGCCAAAACTTTTGCATAAGCATTGCTTGTAAGAATAGATGCTGACAATGCAGCGATAGCTAATTTTTTCATAATTAATTCCTTATTTTTAAATTTAATAAAATAACTGACTTATTACTTTTAGAACCAAGATTCCAGAAAGTCAAATAAAAATATTGCTCATATGCAATTTTTTATATGCGTGGTGCATATATGCGTAATTTTGAAAGATTTTTTGAATAAACTGAAGTATTTTTGCATATTTTAATTAAAAGACTAGAAAAAATTATAAATATCTCCTATTTTATATCAGTAGATAATTTAAAAATCAGGAAAATAAAAAATAATGCTTTCAATATTAACAAAAGTTTTTGGCACAGCCAATGATCGTATAATTAAAAAATTACGCAAAGAAGTAGAAAAAATAAATGACCTTGAAGCAACTATTCAAAAATTAAGCGATAAAGAGCTTCAAGACAAAACTAGTGAATTCAAAAAACAATTAGAAAATGGAAAATCACTGGACGATATAACATACGAAGCGTTTGCCGTAGTGCGCGAGGCAGCCAAGAGAGTGATTGGCCAGAGGCATTACGATGTTCAGCTAATAGGCGGTCTTATCTTGCATCGTGGTATGATTACAGAAATGCGCACAGGTGAGGGTAAAACACTAGTTGGAACGTTGCCTACATATCTAAATGCATTAACTGGAAAAGGTGTGCATGTGGTTACTGTCAATGATTATTTAGCAAGTAGAGATAGCGCTTGGATGGGGCAAATATTTGAATTTTTGGGCTTGACTGTTGGTTGCGTCGTAGGCGAAATGGATGACGATCAGAGAAAAGCAGCTTATAATGCAGATATAACGAATGTAACAAATAATGAACTTGGATTTGATTATTTACGCGATAATATGAAATTTACGCAAGAGCAAAAGGTTCAAAGGCCGTTTAATTTTGTTATTATAGATGAGGTTGACTCGATCTTGATTGATGAAGCAAGAACACCTCTGATTATTTCTGGTGCGATTGATGCAAGCACAGAGCTGCATGCAAAAATAAGTTTATTAGTTGCCAAGCTCAGCAAAGATCATTATGAAATAGATGAAAAAGCAAAATCTGTTACTCTTAAAGAAGAAGGGATCAATGTAATGGAAAGTATGATGCTACAAAATCAGATGATTAAAGAAGGTAGCAGTCTGTATGATTTTGATAATTTGTCACTTGTGCATTACATTAATCAGGCACTGAAGGCTCATTATATATTTAACAAAGATGTTGATTATTTAGTCAAAGATGGAAAAGTAATGATCATCGATGAGTTTACTGGCAGGGTAAAAGAAGGTAGTCGCTATTCTGATGGTTTGCACCAGGCAATAGAGGCAAAAGAGAGTGTTACTATCCAGCGAGAGAATCAAACCTTAGCATCCATTACTTTCCAGAATTACTTTAGAATGTATCCAAAACTATCTGGCATGACCGGAACAGCAATGACAGAAGCTGCTGAACTTAAAGAGATATATAATCTAGATGTAGTTTCCGTACCGACGCATAATAAAGTTACCAGAATCGATGAAGATGATGTTATTTACGGTACAAAAAGCGAAAAATATAATGCCTTGATTCAATTGATAAAAGATTGTCATGAAAAAGGGCAGCCTGTTTTGGTTGGCACTATTAGCATTGAAAAATCTGAGGAAATATCTAGCGAACTTGCAAAAAGCAATATAAAGCACAATGTTCTAAATGCAAAAATGCATGAGAGGGAAGCGCAGGTAATCGCGCAAGCTGGACGCTATAAGGCTGTTACTATTGCAACTAATATGGCAGGTCGTGGTACTGATATTATGCTTGGTGGTAATCCGGAAATGATGATTGAAGAGCTAGATCCAAAATTAACTGGCAAAAAGCGTGATGATGCAATAAGCGCTATAAACGAAACGGTAAAAAAGGAAAAAGAACAGGTTATGCAAGCTGGTGGTCTGTACGTGATTGCAACAGAGCGACATGAGAGCAGAAGAATCGATAATCAGCTGCGTGGTAGAGCCGGCAGGCAGGGTGACCCGGGATTCACTAAATTCTTTTTATCTCTAGAAGATGATTTGATGCGTATTTTTGCGTCGGATAAGATTTCAGGTTTACTTAGAAATCTTGGTTTGAAAGATGGTGAAGCTATTCATCATCCAATGATAAGTCGTTCACTAGAAACAGCGCAAAAACGTGTTGAATCTCACCATTACGAAATCAGGAAAAATTTGCTTAAATTTGATGATGTAATGAATGATCAACGTAAAATTGTCTATAATCAGCGTAATGAAATTATAGATAGTGAGCAGATGGACGAATTTGTTACAAGCATGATTGAAGATGTATGTGAAAAGCTTGTTAATATGTATATTCCAGAAGGAGCTTACAGAGAAGATTGGGCGGTAGAAGAATTACACTCGGAAGCTTCTAGAATATTGAATTTACCAATCACTAAAGAGCAAATACAAAATATAGAAGGTGCAGAGCAAGAAGTTCAGGATTTATTATATAAAAGCGCTATGGATATATATAATAATAAAACCAAGCAATATGGCGATAAAATGATGAATTCTGCAGCGCAATATCTTTTAATCACCACTCTTGATCAAGTATGGAAAGACCATTTGCATAGTTTGGATTATTTGCGCCAGGGGATATCTTTACGTGCATACGGGCAGAAAGATCCGCTAAATGAGTATAAAAGAGAAGCATTTGGTTTGTTTGAAAATATGCTTGGTAATTTGCGCGAATTATTTGTTCAAAGAATAAGCTTAATTCAGATTGACACTCAGCATACAGATGCTGCAAGCATGGCGCTTGACAATCAAGAGCTGCAAGATATGGAGCAAAGCAGGGTTGACCCTGCATTTGAAAAATATAATGCAGGTTCTGTTGTTGAAACCAAAGCAAGGCCACTTGCTGCAAGGGTTAATCCAGGTGATAGGGATCCTGCAAACCCAGAAAGCTGGGGTAGGGTATCTAGAAACGAGGCTTGTCCATGCGAGTCTGGAAAGAAATATAAGCATTGTCATGGAGCGATCAGTTAATGAATAAACCAATAATAGGTATAGTATTAGATTCTGCAAATAATGGCGAGAAATATTCTTATTCACCAAAGCCTTGGTATGCGCTGCGCAAGTGCTATAGCGAAGCAGTGGCAAATTTTGGCGGATGCCCAGTTATGCTTACTTACGATAATGATATAGATGATATATTAGAATTTATTGATGGGCTTATCATTCCTGGCGGGGACGAGGATATTAATCCTAAATTTTATGGACAGGAAATAGCATCTGCCAAAGTTAAGGTGAATGATGAAAGAGCAGCTTTTGAGCTAGAGCTTGCAAAAAAAGCAGCAAATAGAAATATACCAATTCTTGGTATTTGCAATGGAATGCAGGTGATTAATGTCATGATGGGCGGTGATTTAATTCAGCATATCCCCGATCACCCTGATTATAAAAATAGCTCTGTGAATCATGAGCAGCCAGTACCTAAGGATGCTCCTACCCATATGATCATTTTAAAGGAAGGAACTATTGCAAGTAGCCTGGCAGAAAATACAGAAATTATGGTAAATAGCACGCACCATCAAGCAGTTTGCAAGCTTGGAAGTGGATTAATTGTTTCAGCTCAGGCAAAAGATGGTATAATAGAGGCAATAGAGTCTACAAAGCATGATTTTATGGTTGGCGTACAATGGCACAGCGAATATTTAAATACAGAGCTAGATTCTAATTTGTTTAAAAAATTAATTGCTGAGGCAAAAAAAGTAAAGAGTGATTAGATTATGATGTACCCTGAAACAAGATTAAGACGCAATAGAAAAACTGGATGGATAAGAGATTTAGTAGCTGAATCAAATTTGAGAATATCAGATTTGGTGCTGCCAATTTTTGTAGTAGATGGCAAGTATCAAAAGCAAGAAATAGAGCATATGCCTGGAGTATATCGCCTTTCTATAGACGAACTTGTGAAAAGTGCAAAAGAAGCAGAGCATAGAGGAATTAAAATGATTGCTTTATTTCCGTGCATTGAAGAATCTCTGAAGTCACCATCAGCAGACGAGGCATATAATCTTGATAATTTGATTTGCAAGGCGGTACGAACTCTTAAAAATTCTGGTGTAAATATTGGAATATGCTGCGATGTTGCACTAGATCCATACACCACGCATGGGCATGATGGAATAATGCATGAATCTGAAATTGATAATGACAAAACAATTGAAGCTCTTCGCAGTCAAGCAATGACGCTTGCAAAAGCGGGCGCAGATGTAATTGCCCCTTCTGATATGATGGATGGCAGAGTTGCAGCAATACGTAAATTTTTAGATGAAGAAAATTTTCAAAATACAAATATTATGGCCTATGCTGCAAAATATAATTCTAAATTTTATGGGCCTTTCAGAAGAGCGGTTAAAAGCGAACTTGATAAAACTATTTGCAAAGCAACTTATCAAATGGATTATAGAAATAGCATAGAGGCAATGCGTGAAATTCAGCAAGATGTTTCAGAAGGCGCAGATATAATAATGATAAAACCTGGTATGCCATATCTGGATGTTATTAAAGATGCTACGCAAAATTTTGATGTTCCTATTTTTGCCTATCAAGTAAGTGGTGAATATGCGATGCTGAAATTATCGTCAAATGCTGGAATATTTGATTGGCATAAAGTTTTAATTGAATCTTTATATTCATTCAAACGCGCTGGTGCAAGAGCCATATTTACATACGGAGCTCTTGATGCAACCGAAATATTAGACTAACTCAATATATTGTAAATTAAATTACACATTTTAGATAATTTTTATATTTATATTTTATAAATAGCGCTCTAAAAACAACTAGAAATAAAAAAAATCGAATTAATTAGCATAAAATCGCTATTTTTATTTATTATATTTTTAAAGCTGATGCATAATAACATTTGTATATATATTTAATATAAATGGATCTGGAATAAAATTTATGTCAAAGATTAATGATCTAATTAGCAAGTTAAAAGGTAAACCAAAGCAAGAAGGTGATTCTGAAGCTAATAATGCTGAGTCAACAACAAAAAAAAGCTCTGCTGGTAAATCTGTAAAAACATGGTATCAAGAGCGCTATGATAGCATGGTAGTGCAGCGTAATTTATTATTTATGTTATTGTTGTTGATGATTGTGCTATCGATTATTGCAGTTGCTTCTACGGCTTACATAAATAATACAAAAAAATTCGATCCTTTTGTAATTCAGATTGATGATTCTACGGGTATGGCAAAAATTGTGACCCCAGTTTCTTCAACTGTTTTAAAAGGAAATGAGGCGCTGGCGCAATATTTGATTAAAAAATATGTCATTGCTAGAGAGACCTATAACCCTGTGGATTTTGACACAGAAGCAAAAAAAATAGTAAGGCTGCTATCTTCAAATGCAGTATATTGGCAGTATAGAGGTTACTTGAAAAATGACAAAGT
The DNA here is from genome assembly GCA_020628955.1 of Alphaproteobacteria bacterium. Classification (GTDB taxonomy): domain Bacteria; phylum Pseudomonadota; class Alphaproteobacteria; order Rickettsiales; family Rickettsiaceae; genus Megaera_A. Next base: position 24,227 of record JAHDEH010000002.1, on the reverse strand, counting down.
CAACCCAGCTGTAAAATATGCCAAAAAAAATACTACGTATTTGCTAGTAAAGTCTTGGTCTAAATTAAGTGATAATAAATATATCTTGCGTTTTTCAATTAATGAAACTATGCGTTCAAAGCAAGTCTTCAACAAAATTGCTGTTGTTGATTTTCAGTATACAAATATGGAGTTAACCGAAGATCAAAAAGATATAAACCCTGTAGGATTTCAAGTAACTGGATATAGGGTAGATGATGATAATAGTTAGAATAATACCAATTACCCTCTACAATTATATATCCGTATTTTGTAGGACTCGTATGTGCTCAAATATTTTATATACGTTGCGCATTCTCGCCTTTAAATACGAATCTCTAATTACAGATGGAAAATGGCATAAATAAAAAAATGAGTTTAATTAGTTTAAAATAATAAAAATCAATAAAAAAATGAAATCAATAATTAAAATAAGAGAAACTAAAATGAATCAGATGCTAATTAAAATTTTAGTAATATTGATAAGTTTCACAGCATTAAATATTTCTGCGCATAGAGGTATTAGCAAAGATAGTAGAATAAAAAATTACCGCTACAACAAAGACGAGGTATATTTATTGGTGCTGCATCACGGTTTCCAGTCGCATATTGAATTTGACAAAAATGAAACCATTGAAACTATAACGCTTGGCGATACATATGCTTGGAAAATAACTCCACTTGCTAATCGTTTGTTCATTAAGCCACTAGAGCGTAACATGCGCACTAATATGACAGTTATTACAAATAAAAGAACATATCAATTTGACATAGTAGCTAAGGAATTGCTAGAAGGCAGAGAAAGAGATTTGGTATATGTTATGAGATTTAACTATCCTAAAAAAACAAGAAGATATAGATAAATTAGTTATTTTAGGAATCTAGCTACGGCTAAATTCTAAGATAAATTAAAAATAAAAAGGTAGGTATAGGTATTATGCAAGAACAGCAAGAACATGAGCAACAGGGCGAAGAAAATGAGAATTTTGATGATACTCAGGAAAATATGCCTGAAGTAGATCAAGAGCTTTCAGAAGTTGCAACAAACCCCAAAAAAAGCATGGCAATTGCAGTAATTATTGGCCTTGCATTTTTTTACTATATGTATGTTATGTTTTTTCAAGAATCAGAGGAAGAAAGAAAAAAGAGGGCTGAAAAAAATATACCTGTTCCTATTAATGTTGTCAAACCTGTGCAATCAGCTGAAAATAGTAATATTCCATCATTGCCGTCGCTTCCAACCCCTCCGAAACTAGAAGACCCAACAGCTCCTCCTTTGTTGATAGAAGAGCAAGCTGCATCTCTTCCAGAAGGTGTAAAAACATTGCCAGAACTTCCAGCAAATGCAGAAGCTCTGCCTACTATTGCATTGCCTGAGTCTGCTAATGCCCAAGGAGAACCCGGAGCGGCGTCAGGAAATGCAGGTGACTTGCCCCCGCCCCCATCTGCTCTTGGTAATTTAGAAATCGAATTACCATCTAAGCAAGATATTGTAGATCCCGACGAGGAAAGAAGGCAAAAAGCAAAATTAAAATCTTCTATAATGCTAGTCAGCGGAATCAGACCACAAAAAACTGAAGAGCAGCTGCGCCAGGAAGCAAATTTCAAAAAGCGTGGCGATATGACCAGAACGCTTGGGCGCGGAAAAATTATTCCTGCTGTAATAGAAACGGCGATAAATAGTGATTTTGGCGGCGAAATTAGGGCAGTGATTAACCGAGATATATATTCAGAATGGGGAAGAAATATATTAATACCAAAAGGCTCAAGAGTATTTGGCAATTATTCCACCAGCATAGGAGATGGCTATGGTAGAGTGGCTATAGTGTGGAGTAGAATAGATTTAGTAACTGGCTATAGTTTAAGCCTGGATGGCACAGGAATTGATAATCTTGGCAGAAAAGGTAATCAAGGCCGCGTTGATAATAAATTCAAAGAGCGTCTTGCAAATGCAGTTTTAAGGTCAGCTCTTAATATAAGTATTGCAAGCACGCTTGATAATTTGATACCATTAAAGTCTACTGATACTTCGGCAACCACAGAAGCAACAGAAATTGCAAATGCACAAACGCAAGCAACTGTTGTGGCAGGTAAAACAATAAGTGCAACTTATTTAGCGCAGGCTCAAGCAGCTGAAATGTGCGTGGTAATTAAGGGCGCTCTTACAACAACCAGCTCAAATGCGTATAAGCAAATAGATAGCGTTTGTAATACAGTAGCTGCAAAAGGTGCCACAGCAACTGCTGCTGATGTTGCTTCAATCCAATCAGTATTAAGTAACGCATCGACTGCAGCTTCGCAAAAAGTGGTTGACAATAGTATAGAAACTAGAACAGAAACTGCAGCAAATGAAAGCGCTGAAGATATTGCAGAAACATTGAGAAATTTTGTTGAAGAACAAGATCATTCACCAACAATTACTATTGATCAAGGGACATTAGTTAAGATTTATGTGAATCAAGATTATACATTCCCAAAAAGTGCAATAGGCAAAGGAGTAAGAGTATTGAAATGAGCTACGCAGCATTAGAGACTTATTTATTACCTTTTAAGAAAATCTTTGACCAAGATGGTGTTAATGAGGTGATGATTAATAAACCAGGTGAAATATGGGTTGAGAATAAGGGCGACCAAATTCTTGAAAAATTACCAGAAATTGATGTAGATCATCTGCTGGGGCTAGGCAGGCTTATTGCTCAGTCAACTGAGCAGCAAATCTCTGAAGAACTACCACTTCTTTCCGCAACACTCCCTAATGGCTATCGTGTGCAGGTAGTATTTCCGCCTGCGACTGAACCAGGTATGCCAGCTTTTGCTATACGTAAGGGCTCTACCATGCATTTAACATTAGATGAATATGCAAAAATGGGAGCTTTTGATGATACTGCTACTGAAGAAGTCAAAGATGAAAACAACCCTATTTTGTGTAAATATTTGAAACAAAATAAAATTAAAGAATTTATTAGCCACGCTGTTAAATGTAAAAAAAATATAATTATCAGCGGCGGTACCTCTACTGGTAAAACAACTTTCACCAATGCAGCTCTTGGAGACATCCCTTCTGATGAGCGTTTAATTACTGTTGAAGACGCCAGGGAGGTGATGCTCGGAAATCACCCAAATAAAGTTCACTTGCTTGCTTCTAAAGGTGGGCAAGGTAGAGCTAATGTGACTACGCAAGATCTGATTGAAGCATGTTTGCGTCTTCGTCCTGACAGGATTATAGTTGGTGAGCTTCGCGGAGCTGAAGCTTTTAGTTTTTTGCGCGCTATCAATACTGGTCACCCTGGTTCTATTTCAACGCTGCACGCAGATACGCCAGCAATGGCACTAGAGCAGCTAAAATTAATGGTTATGCAAGCTGGGCTTGGCATGCCACCAGAAGAAATTAAGAAATATATTATGGCAGTTGTGGATATTGTTGTGCAGTTAAAACGCGGCGATAAGGGAAGAAGATATGTATCTGAAGTATATTTTAAAGGTATGGAGGGGGCGAATGCAGGCAAGTAATGTGTGCTTTTTATTTGCTGAGAGATTATCTGTCATTACGAGTGCAGCGAAGGGGTTTCAAAAAACGTCATTGCGAGCGCAAGCGTGGCAATCTTGTAGTGCAAAATTCCGCTTTATGAGATCACTACATTTCGGCAATGCCTCATTCGTGATAACTTTTATTTACTCCTCGCAGCAATCTTTTGCAAAACCAACTTCAACTAAGGTAGCATAATGGAACTGAGAATGATACTTAAAACCGCTAGAACTATATTTGGCCACATGGTGATTCACCCAATAGTAATCATATGTGTTTTATGGATTACAGGAGCTTTAGTATCTATAATCACCAATGAATATAAAGTAATAGGATTTGACTTTAATGCTATATTCATAGCGCAAAAATGGGCTTTTTGGCTTGCAGCTGCATGGACTAAGCTTGACTTTGCACATTATAACGGGATTAAATGGAAATTAAGCCTTGCTTTGTTTGCTCCTAGCTTTGTGGTAGTTTTAGTCTATATTAAAAATTTCAGACAAATTAAAACTCTAGAATTTTTCACACCAAAACAATCTGTATATGGTTCAGCTTCATGGGCAACGCAGGCAGACATAGACAGAGCTGCGCTGCGCGCTAAGCATGGAATGCTACTTGGAACTGATTCTGGTGGCTATTTTATTGCAGATGGGTTTCAGCACTCAATGCTGTTTGCCCCTACTGGTTCTGGTAAAGGTGTTGGTTTTGTAATACCTAATTTATTATTCTGGGAGCACTCAGTTGTTGTGCATGATATTAAGCTAGAAAACCATCAATTAACAAGTGGCTGGAGGTCTAAAAAGGGACAAGATGTATTCGTGTGGGAGCCATCAAATCCAGATGGCATAACGCATTGCTATAATCCAATCGACTGGGTAAGTAGCAAGCCAGGCCAGATGGTAGATGACGTACAAAAGCTTTCTAATTTGATTATGCCAGAAAAGGATTTTTGGAATAATGAAGCTAGAAGTTTATTCCTTGGAGTTGTGCTTTACCTGATTGCTGATGATACAAAAATCAAATCTTTCGGCGAAGTTGTGCGTACAATGCGAAGCGACGATGTTATATATAATTTTGCAGTTGTTCTGGATACGCTCGGCGATGTTATTCACCCTGTTGCATATATGAATATTGCATCTTTCTTGCAAAAGGCAGATAAAGAACGTTCTGGTGTTATTTCCACCATGAACTCATCGCTAGAACTTTGGGCAAACCCACTAATTGATGCAGCAACTGCAACATCTGATTTTAATATTATGGAGTTTAAAAAGAAGAAAACCACAGTGTATGTTGGTCTTACTCCGGATAATATTCAAAGATTACAAAGATTGATGCAGATATTTTATCAGCAAGCAACAGAATTCTTGAGTAGAAAAATGCCAGATACCAAGGAAGAGCCATATGGTGTTATGTTTTTGATGGATGAGTTTCCAACGCTTGGTAAAATGGATCAGTTCAAAGCAGGTATTGCATATTTTCGTGGATACAGGGTGCGTTTATTCTTGATCATTCAGGATACGCAGCAGCTTAAAGGAACATATGAAGATGCAGGTATGAACTCCTTCCTTTCAAACTCCACATACCGTATTACTTTTGCTGCAAATAATTATGAAACTGCAAATTTAATATCCCAGCTTTGTGGTAATAAAACAGTGGAGCAAACATCATATAATAGACCGCGCTTCTTTGATTTAAATCTAGCCACAAGAACGCAAAATACCTCAAAAGTTCAACGTGCATTGTTGCTTCCACAGGAGGTTATTCAATTGCCGCGCGATGAGCAAATTGTGCTAATTGAGTCAATGCCACCTATTAAATCACAAAAAATTAAATATTACGAAGATAAGTTCTTTACAAAACGACTTTTACCGCCTACATTTGTACCAACCCAGGAACCTTATGATCCAGATAAAGAAAATAAGGAGCAAGAGGAAGATTTAGAAGAAGAAGTGGAAATAGATTAGATATTTCAGTCTCTGGGCCTTTGGTTAAAAACATAAAAAAGAAAAGAAAATGCGTTTTGCGATAATGGATATTGGCTATAATGCCATAAGAGCGGTGGTGTATGAGAATAACAAAATAGGTGCGCCAGAGATTTTTAACAATAAGTTTAAAAGCAGTTTGCGTGCATTGCTAGATCTTGACTCGTTTGATATAAAACACCCTTCTTATTTGACGCTAAAATATTTTCTACATATTTTTAAAAACCTAAATGTTACAGAAATAAAATGCGTTGCAACTGCAGTGCTGCGCGACCATGACAAGGCTCAGGATTTTATAAATCATATAAAACAAGAATTTGATTTCGATATTACTGTATTATCTGGCGAAGAAGAGGCGCGGCTGACTACGCAAGGATTAATCAAAGGAACGAATGAAAGCAATGGCATAGCTGCAGATCTTGGCGGAGGCAGTCTTGAGCTTGCAGAGATTGAAAATAATAAAATTGGAAAACTTGCATCGTTGGAACTTGGTACAAAAGTTATAAATTCTCGTAATATCAAAGATTTAAGTGTAATTACAGAAATTATAAAAAAAGAATTTGGTAATCATGAAGTAGAAAATTTATATTTTATAGGAGGTTCATTGCGATTTATAGGTAGGTTGTATATTGATTACATGCATTATCCAATAAAAAATTTACATAATCTTGAAATTTCTATAGAAGATTTTCATAAATATTTGCAAAAAATTGAAACAGTGGAAAATAAAGACTCATTAGCAAAGGCAGCTATAAATGCAAATGCTATATTAGTTGCCAAAGCTATGATAGAGATATTTAATCCTAAAAAAATTGTAATTTCAACATATGGCTTAAAGGAAGGAGTGCGGTTTGAATCACTATCACAAGAAGATAGAAATAAAAAACTAGTTGAAGAGAAAGTAAAATATGCATGTCACTATAAAGACGATACTGACTTTGAAAAATATTTTGATATATTCTTGACATTATTACCGCAGGAATATGATCTCTATACGATATTTAAATTATCGATTATTCTTAATTCGCTTAAACATAGATTCGACAAAACCTTGCCGCCAAAAGCTATTTCTGAATATATTATGTCTTCAGAGATACCGTTTACTCACAGGCAGAGAATAATGTTGACTTTAGTACTATCCTACACTTCAACCCATAGGCCAGATTATGAAATGATTAAATTATCAAAAAAGATGATTAGTAAAAAAGATTATGCTCATAGCCAAATTATTGGGCATTTTATTCGTATTGTTGAAGAAGCAGATGGGCCAATTTTTACAAAACCTTCTTTTTCATTCAATAATAATAATGGTTACATTGAAATTAAAACAACAGATATTTTGCCTAGAACTATTTTTGACAAAATATGTCATAGGCTAAAATCTATCGTATATCTTAAGCGCAATATAATTTAGATAAGGTAAATTCAACTCCCGTTTATGCCAGTTTCATTGCCTCGCTTGAACTATTGTATATAGCGCTCACTCGTTATTCTCGCGCAGGAATTTAATTACAATATACAATTAAGAGCTACCCAATTGCTTTTTCTATTAGTTTAATAGTGTCTTGAATTCCGTAAAGTTTAAAGAACGAGCCTAGTCTTGGGCCTTGTGACTGGCCGAGTAAAATTTGGTAGATTTCTTTGAAGAAATCGCGTAAATTTTCATAGCCAGCTTCTCTGCCTATTGCATAGATTTCATTTTGTATTTCCTCGCCTGTTTCCTCGCCAGATAGACCTTTTAGCATCCCAGAAATTTGTAATAATAATGCTTTTTGTTTATCATTTGGAGTAATATATTCCTTCTTGGATTTTACAAAATCATTATAGTAATTAACAGCAAACTCTGTCATATGGTCAAGATAAGGAGCATTTTCTGGAGTTGCATCTTTTGCATATTGCGAAATAAAACCCCAAAGCACAGATTTATCATCTGGGTTGCAAACAGAAGCAAGATTCAGTAGTAATCCGAAACTAATTCCATATGTATTGATTTGCGGTACGTTGCTATTATGAATATGATAGGCTGGGTTTGCTAATTTCTTTTGAACATCCTCTTCCTCGTGATATTTCCTATTAAAAGTAAGATATTCGTCAACAGATTTAGGCAGCACATCAAAATGCAATCTTTTTGCTTTAGTCGGAGACTGATACATAAATAAAGACATGCTTTCTCTTGGAGCATAATGCATCCACTCATCAACGCTTATGCTATTACCTTTTGATTTGGATATTTTGCTTCCCTCTTCATCTAGGAAAAGCTCGTAAAAATATTGCACAGGTGGTTTGCCACCAAGTATTTTACATATCTTGCTGTATATTTCTGCATTTGGTCTATGGTCTTTGCCATACATTTCATAGTCAACTCCAAGAGCTGCCCAGCGCATGCCAAAGTCAGGTTTCCATTGAAGTTTGCAATTACCACCTGTTACTAAAGACTCAACCAATTCGCCTTGTTCATTTTTGTAATAAATAGTATTTTTCTCTAGATCTATTTTTTCTGTTTTTACTTGCAAAACGTGCCCTGTTTCTTTGCATATCGGCATAAACGGAGAATATGTTTTGCGTCGCTCCTCTCGGAATGTTGGTAGCATAAGATCCATAATATCTTGATATTTCTCAAGCATTTTGATCATCATATGATCAAATTCACCATTTTTATAGCATTCCGTTGCGCTTTTAAATTCATATTCAAAAACAAATTTATCCAAGAAGCCTCTTAATTTTGCATTCATATAATGCCCGAAGCTTTCTGCTTCTCCAAACGGGTCTGGTATTGCAGTTAGTGGCTTATTCAAGTGCTTGGCTATCATTTCTTGATTTGGTAAATTGCCTGGTACTTTGCGAAGGCCGTCCATATCGTCTGAAAAACACACTAGTTTTGTTGGGATATCGCATATTTTTTCAAAAGCATTACGAACCATGGTAGTTCTGGTAACTTCTGCAAAAGTACCAATATGCGGAAGTCCAGATGGGCCATAGCCTGTTTCGAATAAAACATAGCCTTTTTCTGGTGTTTTGCCACCTATTTGGTCATAAATTCTTTTTGCTTCTGCAAATGCCCATGATTTAGAATTCGTAAAATCTTCGAAATTGATTGTCATAATTAAAATATCAGTTTAAAATGTAAAATAAGTTTTGATCTAAAATATTATTATATCGGTTATATGTCAATAAATATAAAATTATTAAATATAGTAATGCTGCTAATTGCAGTTTTTTCATTAAGTTTTGCCTATTATGTAGAATATATAATGCAACTTGCTGCATGCCCTTTATGCATATATCAAAGATTTCCATTTTTGATTTTTATGATGATTGCAATTAGTGGCATTGCAAGTGGTTGTGTAAATAATATATATTACTTACTGACGTCAATTGCTAATATGCTGCTTGCATTGTACCATACAGGCGTAGAGAGGCAATTATTTATGATGTCATCTTTTTGCAAGCCGCTAGTTTCTACAAGTGCGTCTATGTCTGCAAGTGATTTTAAAAATATGCTCTACAGTAAACCACTTGGCATGTGTAATAAGCCTGCTATTAAAATATTTGAATTATCTATGGCTGAGTGGAATTTATTACTTAGCTTTATTTTATCATTATTATTTGCTATATTGATTTTTAATAATCTAAAAAAAAAGAAATAGATGCCAAAACCATATTATAAAGCAAGTAAAAATAAACTAGAAGAAATCATCAGAGTAAATCATGCTGGTGAATTTGGCGCCCAAAAAATATATGAAGGGCAGCTGGCATTTACTAAAAGCAAGGAAGATAAAAAAATTATCAAACATATGCTAGAGCAAGAGCTTGAGCATCTTGAATATTTTGAGCAGCAAATTAAGCGCAGAAAAATGCGCCCTACTATTTTAGCACCTATATGGAATGTTTTTGGCTATTACATCGGGGCGATTAGTGCTCTGATGGGTACAAAAACAGCCATGCTAGTGACAGAATCTGTCGAACATGTGATAGTAGACCATTACCAAGAACAAATTAATTTACTAGAAAAATTTGATGAAGAGCAAGAATTACTTGCTAAAATCAAAAAATTCAAGCAAGATGAAGCAGAGCACATTCATATTGCAATTGAAAATGATAGTAAATTTGCTCCGATTAATAAGATAACATCTTGTATAGTTGCAAATATTTGTAAATATGCGATATTTTTATCTAAAAAAATATAAAATACCAAAGGATTATGAAATTATTTTTAATGCGCCATGCGCATGCCGAGGCTGGTTCCATCCAAACAGAGGACATAGATAGAAATCTTTCAGATACTGGCATAGAAGAAGCAAAAAATGCAGCAATTTATTTAAAAGATGCTGGCATAGACAAAATTATTATTTCTTTTGCAAAAAGAACAATACAAACAGCAAATATTCTTCAAGAGCAAATTCATGTGGCAAATGAGCAAATAGTAAAAACTCTCTATGATGGAAATATTGACACGGTCAGAGATTTAATTGGAAGCCAAGAAGAAGAGCAAAATATCCTTGTAATAGGACATAATCCGCTTATCTATAATCTTGCTTTGCAATATGTAAATACAGACGACAAGAACTATGAAAAATTAATCAGCAATTCAATGCCAACTGCCTGCATAGTAACGCTTGAATTTAAAGAACTGAATGAATGGAATAGCGTTTATAATTCAAAAGCAGAGTTGATTGATATATTCACACCATAATTTGTTTAATTTGAACTAAGAATTATAACCTTGCCATCTGTTGATTGCCTTGGTATCCAGGTCAAACAGATCAAGCACTCTAGAGACGGAATGGTTCACTATATCTTCGATATTCTCTGGATTATCGTAAAAGGCCGGAACTGGTGGGCATATTGCAACCCCAAGCTTGCTTAATTTTAGCATATTTTCAAGATGAATCGCATGTAGCGGCGTTTCTCTGGTCATTAGCACCAATTTTTTTTGCTCTTTCAAAACTACGCTTGCGGCTCTAGTAATTAAATTATCCTCAATACCATTTGCAATACAAGCTAGAGTCTTCATGCTACATGGTGCTATTATCATCCCATCGGTTAAGAATGAGCCACTTGAAATCGAGGCTCCAATCTCGCTTATATTATAGCTATAATCTGCAAGCTTCACAACTTCATTTATTTTTAAATTAGTCTCTTTGGTGATAGTGAGGCCAGCTGATTTAGTTATAATTAAGTGCGACTCTACGCCTAGTTTTTTAAGTATTTTTAGCAAGCTAATTCCATAAATAGCGCCAGATGCACCACTTATTCCAACAATAATTTTTTCAGGCATGATGATTATTAATTTAATATGTTTTTTAAGCTTATTTCTTAAGCCTTGAATTATCAGTATAGCATATCTGCAAATAAAATACAAAAATGAAAAATTAACCAATAAATTCATGCATTAAAGTTGAGTTGGCAATATGGGAAAAAGCACTTGACGAGATTGAAGACATGCTTGTAAAAGCCATGAAAAACAAAGTAGTAGATGATGAAGATTCTGAAATAGCTTTGAGCGGCGCGGATGTTGAGCAAAAAATCTTTGACGATGCAGAATAAATTATTTTTTTAGGATAATAAATTCGTTGGTAATTTCAGGAAAAAACTCTTTGGTGAAAGGAAACATTTCATCTGTTTCATCACTAAATTTGACTTCTAGAATATCGCCAGCGCCATAATTAGAGATATTTGATATTTTTCCTATTATTTCACCTTGTGGGTTTTTTACCACTAAATTTTTCAGATCTTCGAAGTAAAATTCTTCTTCATTTGCTTCTGGCAGGTCGGATCTTAAACAATATAATTTTGTGCCAATTAGGGCTTCTGAATCGTTTCTATTCGAACATGAAAGGGGCTTATATACTATGTTTCCATTACTATTAATTCTGGTTTTTTTACCAGGAATATTTGCACGGTCTTTGGTGAAGAAATTCAATTTTAGTATATTTTCTGTTGGGTTTGTATAGGATTTTATAATCACATGACCACCAAGACCATGCGCTGCAGATATAACACCTATCAAAATTAATTCGTCATCTTTTTGCATTTTATGCCTATATGTTTGATATTTAAATTTAATAATATTATCATATATTCTAGGATATATAGAATATAAGTTTAAAATAATATGAAAAAAATACTTATTAGTTTAATTGCCATGACGCTGCTTGCAGTGATCGCTGTTGTTATTTCAATTAAAACAATAGATATGGAGGGAGTATACCAAGAATTTGCCAAAACTTCCAGGATAGATATCGAAGATTTGAAAAAAAGTAAGATAGTAATTAAAAAATTCCCTTTGCCTTATGTCTCTATAGACAAGGTTACTCAGGAGAATAAATTCTTTTTAAAGGATATAGAAATCAAATTCTCACTATGGTCTCTTTTACAAATGTCACCTAAGGTAAGTAGCATCAAAGTGCAGGAAGTTATAGTATTCCTAGATGATTCAAAAATAGGGGCGCTTAGTCATAATAAATTAGTACGGCAGTTAATAGAGCGCGGTTCGTTTTATTTAACTGCGAATGTAGCAGAGCTCAAATTTGTTGATAAAAACATGGAAACAGTTGCAGAAATAGATAATGTAACATATCGCGGACGAGAAAATTATAGTGAATTTTTAGGAGGTGATGAGTCGTCGATTAATTTTCATGCAAAGTTTGCGCGTGAAGGAGGGGGGGATTTAATAAATGTTACGCTATATGTGAATGATAATGATTATCAATTTAATTTATCTGAGACATATAAAAATACAGATTTCCAATCTGGCACTGTTGCACTAAAAGTTCGTAATTTACTGGATAACATAGCAAACTTAATTCCTGAATATTCATCTGGAAATAAAAAAATAACTAGCGGGGAATGGGTATCGATTAAATCAAATTTAAAATTAGCAGATAATTTTTGTATTTTAGATGATATAAAGATTAATTCAGATTCGATTGAAGGCAATGGCTCAATTAGTATAAGTCAAAATAATCTGGATACTAGTAATATAAAATTAAATTTTGAGAAAATAAACTTCCAAAATTTCTTTGCAAATGAATATACTCAGAATAATACCGTGAAAAAGAAATTTAATTCAAACTCTCAATTTAGGTTTGATGAAAATCCTATGAAAATTAGTGTTAATATCAAGGAAGCTAATATGAAGGAGAATGTCTCGGTTCTTGGTATGAATATTAAACTCAACATTGAAGATGGGAAATTAAACATTCAGGATTTTTCAGCGGATATAAATAATGGCGGTAAATTTAAACTAGATGGGGTTGTGTCTCAAAATTCTTTCAGAAGTTTGTTTCTTGGTAAGGTGTCGCTTGCTCACACAGATCTTAATGACTTAGTACAAATGGTGATGGGCACAGAATATGAATCTACAAAGCCAATTGCCTTTGCTCTTGTTTCTGACTTGAAATTTAGTTCAGTAGATGTTTCGTTCAAAAATTTATTGATCAATACTAATGATTCACAAATTAGTGGAAATATATCTAGTAAGTTTATTGGAAATTCTCCTAGAACTAGCGCAAATATAAGAGTTTCAAAAATTGATCTTGATGATGAATCTATGCCGTATGCTTCTGGCGTCATAAAATATATACAAGATTTAACATTAGGAATGAAAGAAAAAGATTATGTAAAAAAATTCATTCCAATACGCAAAATTAATGCAATTGGTAATTATGAATTATCGTTTGATAAAATAATTTTAGATAAAAATCATTATGATGATGTGAACTTTAGCCTAAGCATAGAGCCAGGGGCTGTGTCCGTAGAGCAATTATATCTGGAGATGGATAAAGATTGGGTTGATACAAGCTTTTCCTTGCAAGCTAAAGGTTTAAAGCCAGAATTAAATTTCATAATACATAATGGTTCACTGAAGTCAGATTTGCTATCAGCTCCTGCGCTTCTAGATTTTCGTGATAATTTAAAAAATGATTATGATTTTAGTAAAGTAGATATAAAAATGAATTTTTGGCTCAATAATTTATATAGCGATTATATTAATCTAAAAAAAGTTAAATTCGATGCGCATAACAAAAAAAATATGATTAATATTACAAAATTCAATGCAGGTATTTTCGGTGGAGCGTTGAAATCTTCAGGTTCTGCAATAATAGAGCCGCTAAATATTAACTTTGTATATGCCCTTAATTCTGCCAAATTCAAAGAAATTGCACGTCTAATGCCAAAAGGTACAGTCCGCGAGGAAGGGGTGATTAGCATCAACGGCAATTGGAGCACAAAGGGAAAAAATTTAAACGAACTAGCTTATAATTTATATTCACAATCTGATTTTATTATCAAAGATATATTTATTCGTAATTTTTCAATAGATAATTTAGTGCGCAAGGTAAGAGACACAGAATATGATATAGATATACTAGAAGATGACACTAATGATGCGCTTTTGACCGGCATAACGCGTGTTAGAGAGCTAAAAGGTGGTTTTGAGCTTTCGAAAGGAATTTTTTCAGCGCCTTATATGGTAGCAAAAACCGACTATACTGCAGCCTTGATAGCTGCTAGCTATAATATTTATGACTTTAATATTAATAGCAACGCTGATTTCTCTTTCTTCCTGTCGAGCAGTAAATCTAGGGGCAAAAAATATGGTAATGAGTCAATCAAGATTAATGTCACTACTAAAGGTAACTTTTTTAATCCTAAAAAAGAAGCTAATATTGATATTTTAAAGCAGCGTATAATTGATCGCTACAAAGAGCTGTAAGATTTAGAAATATTCGTCATGCCGCACCAAAGCCCGCAATGACGAACTCTGTCTCACGAGATTGCAACGCATAAGCCCGCAGGCTCATTTGCTAGTGACGCTATTCTTGACATTCATGGCAATAGAAGCTCGATCTGCCGCTTTGCTTAATTTTTTTAATAGTAGATTTGCAAATATTGCAATTTTCTCCTTCGCGTCCATAAACATTTAGTTCTTGTTTGAAATAGCCTGGTGTTCCATCGCCGCTGACAAAATCTTTTAAAGTCGTTCCACCAGCCTGGATTGCTCTATTTAGCACTAATTTAATTGCATTTACTAGTTCATCAATTTGCTTAAGAGTTAATACACGCGCAGGAATGCCCGGGTGTATTTTTGCCAAAAACAAGCTCTCTGCAGCATAGATATTGCCAACCCCGACAACATTTTTACTGTCCATTATTGCAAGTTTTATAGGTAGTTTTTTATTCTTTAACTGATTAAATAAATATGCAGCATCAAAATTTTCATTTAATGGCTCTGGTCCCATATTTTTAAGAAAATCTTGTATATGCAAATCTTTTTCCTTGCAAATATAAATCATTCCAAATCTGCGCGCGTCATTAAGCACAAGGTTTCTACCACTTGCAAAAGTCACAATAAAATGATCGTGCTTTTTGGGTTGATATTCATCTTCTATAGTCAGCTTGCCGCTCATGCCAAGATGATATGTCAGCACGTAATCATTACTCAAATGTATATTTAGAAATTTTGCACGCCTGCTTAAGCGTTCTATAGTACAATTTTCTATATTATTTTCAATTTCAGAATCCAGAGCATAGCGCAAATTATTCCTATTGCGGTATGATTCAGCAATTTTCTCCCCTATAATATGTTTTTCTAAATAATTTTTTAAAGTCTCTATTTCTGCTAATTCTGGCACATTAATCCTCCGTTCATAAAAAATAAAAATCTATCAACCATGTTATCGCAATAATCAGCTATTGTAAATGTTACCGCATACGCAAGGCGCATGCGCTCCAGTGGTGGTGCTATAGCTAGACGGTAAGTTGTGAACTCGCCTTGCTGCTAAATATGCAAATCCTGCTGATTCAATGTAGTCAGAGTCCAAATCATCGCCGAGTTCAGTTATTTTATCTACCTTGCAATTAATATTTTTGTCTTTAAAAATAGAAATAAGATAGTGAATTAATTGTTTGTTTCTGGCGCCTCCTCCGCACAAATAAACTTGCTGCGGGTTTTGAGTTAATAATTTAAAACTATCTGCAATGCTGCATGCAGTGAAATAGGTAAGAATTGCTATTTGGTCGTGCTTTGCGTGTTTTGCAATATGCTGATGTGTATAATTAAAATGCTCCCTATCTAGCGATTTTGGATAATTTGTACTGAAATATTTATCCTGCATAAATTTTTCGATTATATGCATATCGACTGCTCCCTGCGCCGCAATCGCCCCATCCTCATCAAAATCTTTATTAAAAAATTTCTGCATTGCATCGTCAATCAATGCATTTCCTGGCCCGGTATCAAAAGCAATTAATTCTTGCTGATATTTATAAGTTATGTTTGCAACACCACCTATATTAATAATGGCAGCAGGCGCATTAACATCATTCAGAAGTAACTTGTGAAATATTGGAATTAATGGCGCACCCTGTCCACCGTTTTTTATATCATTACTTCTGAAATCATATATTATATCTATATTTGTTTTTGTGGATAGCAGTTTTGCATCGCCTATTTGCCAGCTTATGCCATCTTGCGGATTATGGTATATGGTTTGGCCATGAAACCCTAGGGCTTTGATATCTTTTGCAGTATAATTTGTTTTTTTCAAAATTTCTTCAGTCGCCTGAATATGAATTTCTGTGATTTCTTTTTCAGTTTGTAAAAAGCCAGCAGGTGATTTGAATAATTTTTTAACTTGCTGTCTTAAGCTGCTTGAATATGGCAAATGAATATTACAAATGGATTTGAAATGATTTTTTCCATCAGTTTCAATCAAGGATGCATCTACGCCATCGCATGAAGTGCCGCTCATAAATCCAATATATAAATCACTCATAATATTATTTCTTCTGTTTTTTGGCAGTCTTTCTCCTCAGCAAATTATTTTTCAAGGCGCTAGATAGTTGCTGTTTTTTTTCTTGCTGTTTTTGTTTGGTTTCTTCGGTTTTATTATTCATTTTCTTGTTTTTTACTTGACTAGTCTTTAATAATAAGGCATATATTAGCTTCATGCAAATGAATTATTTCTTGTCATGTAAATATAGAGCCGCTATAGCTCAGTGGTAGAGCGCATCATTGGTAATGATGAGGTCGAGAGTTCAATTCTCTCTAGCGGCACCATTTAAAATATTGCAAATTTAACTCCCGTTTATGCAGTTTCATTGTCTCGCGTGAACTATTATATATAGTATTCGCTCACCATTCTCGCTCAGGACTTTAATTAAATATACAATATTACACCAAATCTATTTTTTTCTATTAATGATCATAGAATCACCATAGCTAAAAAAGCGCATTTTATTGCGAATGGCGTATTGATACAGCTCGTGCATTTCATCAAACCCTGCAAAGGCGCAAATAAGCATGAATAAAGTCGATTTTGGCAGATGAAAATTGGTAATTAAACTATCAACTATCTGAAAATCAAAACCAGGTGTTATGAAAATATCAGTTTCTCTAGATCCGCTTTGAACCATGCCGCCAGAAGCGCACGACTCTAGCGTACGCATGGCAGTGGTGCCAACTGCAACAACTCTTCTTCCCACTCCTTTGGCTTGATTAATGATTTCAGCGCTCTCTTTGCTGATTTCGCACCATTCAGTGTGCATTTTATGATCTTTGACATTTTCTGTTTTAACTGGCAAGAACGTGCCAGCGCCAACATGCAAAGTCACAAAGCAAACTTCTATATTTTTTTGCCTGATTTTATCAAGTAATTCTCCTGTGAAATGCAGCCCTGCAGTTGCTGCTGCAACTGAGCCCTCTGGTTTGCTGTAAACATTTTGATATCTAGCAGAATCTACAGAATTCTTTTCCCCTTTTTCTCTTTTAATATATTGGGGCAGCGGCACTTTGCCATATTGATTTAAAAATTCAAATACGCTAAGCCCATCACGGGTTTTGAATTCTAGTTCAATCTCCCCGTAATCTAATTTTTTATTGATGATTATCTGATGCTCGTCAAATTCAAATATATCATTTTCTTGCAATTTTTTGGCAGGTCTTGCAAAGCCAAGCCACTTATTGCCACCAATTGGTCTGTTTAGATTAATATTTATGTTACCTGGTAATTCAAGCTTTGCATTAATCACGCGGCTATTATTAAAAACAATTACATCGCCCTTGTTTAGCTGGTCTATTATGTTATAAAATTTAACGATTTTATTAGATTCAGAATCTTTACCAGCAATCAGCAAGTCAGAATGGTCGCGCTTATCGCTAGGCGCTTGAGCAATTAATTCCTGTGGCAGGTCAAAGTCAAAATCGGTTAGTTTCATTGTGTTTTTGTAGGTTATTTAGAAATATATAAAATAATCATATTGCTCTATTGCATAGTTCTGGATAATATAGCTGAAAAGCTCTGCAAAAACTACTAAATAATATACAAAAAATAATAGCGGTAAAACCGCCATATTCTATGCAAAAAAATATAACGCAAGAAAGGCAGTTGATTTACTAAAGAAAAAAGGAGCCAAGCAAGATATATTATTTAAATAAACACTGTACAGAAAGGTAAATTTATGTTAAAATAATGCCAAATTTTTTTAAATGCAGGTTGTATGTTAAGTAACTTTTTTAATTCCATTGCGGATAATTTTTTCACTATTAAAGGAAGATTAAGCAGAAAACAATTTTTGCTGAGGTTTTTAATTTTTATTGTGTCAGAGTTTTTGTTTTATATGGTAGGGATCCCTATATTAGGAGTCTTGTATGCTTTAGGAGAAGCAGAATGGATAATAATGACAATTATTGTAGGTTTACTGTCAGCTTTTTGGGGCGTAATAATTGGATGCTGCACCGTAATGTTTATTATATCAATGTTTGCGCTTCAAGTAAGAAGATTGCATGATTTAAATTTAAGCGGTTGGTGGATGTTAATAAAACCCATACCTTTTATTGGTTGGATATTAGATCTCATGATTATATTCAAAAAAGGTACTGAAGGAGATAATAATTTTGGTCCTTCCCCATCTGGTAAAGTAATAGATTGAGGCAATCTTGTAAGACGGGGAGATTATTATCCTGATGTCATTCCCTCGGAGGAGGGAATCTAGGATTGCTGGCAAAGAATTCGTCACTAACGTTCTATGGATTACCGCCTTCGCGGTAATGACATCGGAACTTGACTAAAAAGATCTCCCGCGCATAACAGACTTGCCTCACCCGCGCGCGGGTTAAAAACATTCTCTTGTAATAAGTTTAGATATGTTGGTTGCTATATTTACTGTATATGTTTATAATAAGTCCTAGCTCTGCATGAGAGCCTAGGTTATATTTTAGCATTTAGGGTTAAACAAGTATGTATGAAGATTTTGGTTTTAAAAAAGTAAAAGAAGGCACCAAGAAAAACAGGGTTTTTGATGTTTTTTCAGAAGTTGCATCGCACTACGACGTAATGAATGATCTTATGAGCGTTGGGATTCATAGATTATGGAAAAATCAATTTTGCAGTATGGTAGACGGGGTAAATGAAGAAACCAAAATACTGGATGTAGCTGGCGGAACTGGCGACATTGCCTTTCGCATTAAGAAGGCAGCGAAGGCAAAAGGCTACAATCCGCAAATAGTAATATGCGATATTAATGACGAGATGCTTAAAATATGCAAAGATAAAGCGATTGATAATAATATTATCCATAATTTGGATTTAGTAGCTTCTGACGCAGAAAAACTACCTTTTGCTGACAATAGTTTTGACTATTATACTATTTCTTTTGGCATCAGAAATGTCAGTAATATAGAGCTTGCTTTGCAGGAAGCATATAGGGTATTGAAGCCGGGTGGTAAATTTTTGTGCATGGAGTTTTCGAAAGTAGAAAATGAATATTTAAATCAGGCTTATAATTTCTATTCTTTTAAGATGATTCCTAAAATTGGCGAATTAGTTGCTTCTAATAAAGAAGCATATCAATATCTTGCAGAAAGTATCAGTCTATTCCCGGACCAAGTAAGTTTCAAAAGAATGATAATTGATGCAGGCTTTAAATTTACAGATTATAAAAATCTATCTGGCGGAATAGCTGCAATCCATCATGGAGTTAAATAATCATGGCTAGATTTTTCTATAAATTGAGCAGCTTTATTCATTTAATGCGCGTGCTTGCTAAACATAGCATTCTTAATGACAGAAAATATATAAAGCCTAGCTTTGCATTTGGGCTTATAGTCAAATTAATAAGCTTTGTGTTTGCGCCAATTAGGTTTTTTATAAGGCCAAAGGATAATTTTGGTAAAAGGCTTAACAAAGCATTGCAAGAGCTTGGACCAATATATATCAAACTTGGGCAAACAATTTCTACAAGACCAGATTTTATAGGGGCGGAAACGGCAAAAGAGCTTCGGTATTTGCAGGATAAATTGCCGGAATTTTCAGCAGAAATTGCAAAAGACCAAATTCGTTCTGCCTTTGGCAAAGATTTAAGGGATATATTTGCGCATTTTGAAGATGCACCAGTTGCGGCTGCTTCTGTTGCCCAGGTGCACAAGGCAAAGCTTGCCAGCGGGGAATCTGTTGCTGTTAAAGTGCTTAGGCCAAACATTAAAAACATATATGAAAAGGATATAATTTTTCTAGAAGGTGTGGCTTGGCTTTTATCTGCTTTATTCAAGAAATATAGGCGCCTCAAATTAACAGAAGTGATCGCGGTATTTAGAAAATCAATGGAGTTTGAACTGAATTTATTGAGCGAAGCTGCTTCTGCTGCGCAGGTGCAGCGTAATTTTCAGCAAGATGCGGATTTAGTAACTATCCCGAAAATATATTGGCAACTGTGCTGCGATAATATTTTGACATCAGAGTGGATAGATGGCTGCTCTGTTTATGACCATCAATCTATAACTAAAATGGGCCATAATCTTTCTGATATAGCGCAAAAAATTGCCAATGTGTTTTTCAATATGACATTTAGGGATGGGTATTTTCATGCCGACATGCACGCGGGCAACATAATAATATGTAAAAACGGAAAAATTGCATTAATAGATTTTGGAATCATTGGGGCTTTATCAGAAAAAGATAGAATTGGAGTTGCGGAGATTCTATATGCATTTGTGCAAAAAGACTATGACAGAGTTGCTGAAATTCATAAAGATATAGGATTCATTCCCCATAATACGGATTTAAAATTATTTGCGCAAAGCTGCAGATCTGTTGCAGAACCAATTTTCGCTGAAAAAGCTGGCAATATTTATATTGGCAATTTGCTTGGCCGTTTATTTGAAATAACCGAAGAATATGGCATGAATACACAGCCACAAATATTACTATTGCAAAAAAATATGGTGCTTGTGGAAGGAATAGGGCAGAGCCTAGATAAAAACAAACCAATGTGGGAATTGGCAGAGCCGTGGATAAAAAAATGGGCAGCTCGCAACCTTTCACCCGAGGCTAAAATATTAAAATTTGCTACAAAAATAATCAAAAACATACAAAAAGAGTTATATTAATTATGCGTATTATTACATGGAATATTAATTCTGTCCGGTTGCGGATAGAGTTGCTTAAAAAACTTGCAGAAGAAACAAAAGCAGATGTAATTTGTTTGCAAGAAACAAAGGTAGAAGATAAGCTTTTTCCAATCGACAAGATTAAAGATATGGGCTTTAAATATGTTTGTTATAGCGGCGAAAAATCTTATAACGGCGTGGCTATATTGTCAAAATTTCCTATAAAAGAGCAATTTTCTATTGAATTATATAATCAAGATAAACGCCATATTAGCGCAATTTTAGAGTCACCAATTGGGCAAATAGAGGTGCATAATTTCTATGTTCCTGCTGGTGGAGATGAACCAGATATAGATGCAAACCCAAAATACAAACATAAGCTAGAATATGTCAGATTAATGCAAGAATGGTTTGCAAAAAATAGAAGTGCTTCTGATAAGGTGATTTTAGTTGGCGATTTAAATATAGCTCCGCACGAGCACGATGTTTGGTCATCAAAGCAACTTCGCAATGTGATTAGCCATACTGAGCCAGAAAGGTCTGGGTTGCTAAATTTTCAGGATTCTTTTGATTTTATAGATACAGGAAGGTATTTTGTAAATATGGATGAAAAATTATATAGCTGGTGGAGTTACCGCAATCGTGACTGGAAAAAATCTAATCGCGGCAGAAGGCTTGACCATATATGGGCATCGAGTCCATTACTGAATAATTTAGAAAAAATTGATTTTATAAAAGAGGCTCGCGATTGGGAAAGGCCTTCTGACCACATACCATGTATTTTAGATTTAAAAAATGGATAATCTATTGTGAAATTTAATTCTTATATATTTAAGCAATAACAACTTTATTTTTTCCACCTGCCTTGGCTTGATACATTGCTTCATCTGACCTTTTTACTATAGATTCAACGCTATCACCTTCCGAATATTCGGATACACCTATGGAAATGGTGCTACGAAGAGCTATTTGTTTTTCAGGTATAATAAAATCAGTTTTTGCAACGGCGCTTCTTAGTTTATTTGCAACTTTTTCTGCTGTGTTCTTATCTATATTGCCAAGTATAATCGTAAATTCTTCTCCGCCATATCTTGCTATCATATCTGTAACTCTTACATTAGCGCGCAAAACTGCGGCCAAGTTTTTCAAGACTAAATCGCCAGCTTGGTGCCCATGTTCATTATTTACAGCGGTGAAATTATCAACATCAATCATTAAAAAACAAAATTTATCATTATTTTGCTCTGCTTTGTTGATCATTTGCTCTATGTGGATATCCAAGTAGCGCCTGTTAAAGACTCCAGTTAGAGAATCACGTGTTGACAAATCAATGCTCTCTTCAAGCTCGGTGCGTAAGTCATTTTGATATTGCTGTCTCCTAAGCTGCGTTTTTACCCTTGCTTGAATTTCACTTTTATCAACTGGATAAATGAAATAATCATTGATGCCTATCTCCATTCCTCGCAGCACCATTTGTGAATTTTCTTCTTCTGCCATCAGCATTAAAACAGCTTTTTTGAAATCTGCTTTAGACCGGATCATTACTGCAGCTCGCAGAGGGTCTTCTTCTTCTAATTGGCAACTAATAATGATCAGGTCTGGTACAAAATCAGATAAATCATCTAATTGGTTTGCATTAGTAATAACTTTAATTTGATCTGTTAAATCTATTAGACTCTTCTTTATGTTTTTAGCTTGTATTAAATCATCATCGATTAATAATATTTTATTGTCAGAAAAATTATCCTTTAATTTTATCAACTCTTTGCCAATTTCAGCATTGGTTTTATTACGCAATTTTAGCTCGTCGATGACTGTTTTCATCCTAGTTAAAGAGCGAACTCGTGCAAATAAAGAGGTGTCGTTAATTGGTTTGGTCAGAAACTCGTCTGCGCCAGCTTCAAGCCCCCGCACCCTGTCTTCTATTTCAGAAAGAGCGGTGACCATTACAACCGGAATATGTGTAGTTGTTTGATTTGCTTTAATTCTTCGGCAAGTTTCGAAGCCGTCCATTTCTGGCATCATGACGTCTAATAGTACAACATCTATTTTATTATTTTCCAAAACTTCTAGAGCTTGCTTGCCGTTATATGCAGTTAAAACTGTATAATATTCGCTGTGCAATTTAGCTTCTAATAATTTTACATTTTTGTCTATGTCGTCTACTACTAATATTGTTCCGGTCATGATAATATAAATTTATTTTAATTAAGGTAATGATCTAGTGCTTCATAAAAATCGTCAATAGCAACAGGTTTTGCAAGATACATATCACAACCTGATTGCCTTATTAATTCTTCGTCATTTTTCATAGCAAAAGCAGTAACTGCAATAATTGGTATTTGATTAGTACTAGAGTTTGATTTTAGCTCTTTTATTAAATCTATTCCAGAAATATCACCAAGCTGAATATCCATCAATATTAAATCTGGCCGTTCTTTGGAGGCAATGTTTTTCACATCAATACCATCGGTAGAAGTAATAATTTCATGCTTTTTTATGCTGAGTAAATCATTAAATAGACGCATGTTTAAATCATTATCTTCAACTACTAAAATTTTGCTCATAAATCTAAATATTTTACAGTTAGATTTATAAGAATATATTATTCTTTTTATAAGAGCAACAGGCTATTTTAATAAATTGTAAAAAAACACACAGGATAAACGATTTTTTTTATCTATGGCATATTTATCACGTAAATTAACTTATTTGTTATATATAAATCCCAAATCGCTAGTTATAATCAAAAAGGTAGCTAAGATCTTAATCTTGACTTATAAATTGCAACCATTTATACTAAGCCCTAGAAATAGCGTATTGCTATTTCTAGGGCTTAGTAACCTTCTAAAAGTGGTATATATCTTCCATAAATGATGAATCCTCGATTCTTTTTAAGATCGGGGAGGTGGTGGCGTATGTTCAGAATTTTTTCAAAGGCTATCACGCTGTCTTTTAGCAGTTTACTAACTCCCTGATCGCTTGAGGGGATTTAAATTTTCCTTATGTGATTAAAAAATATTGAGGCTCATATTTTAGAGCCTTGTTTTTTTAACTTAAGTTAATGGGGGAAAAATATGACAAATGAACTTAAAAATGGCATTCATTTTAAATCAAATAATCTATCAAAACAGCAAAAACAACTTAATCAAAAACTATACGAAGCTGCAAAAAATCAAGATGTAGAGCGTGTTATCAAATTAATGCAAGATGGAGCAGATCCGTACGAGCCAAATGAAGATGGAGAATCTGCTTGCCGCAGAGAAATTGCAAAATTAATGATTTGCTTAAAAGAAGGCAGGTACAAAAA
>JAHDEH010000045.1 GCA_020628955.1 Alphaproteobacteria bacterium | reverse complement strand
GGCATAAGTTGAAGGCTGGCGAAGAGGAAAAATTATTTGATATGTTCTATCAAGGTGCGCATGCAAAAGAGATGCAAAAAGGTGTGGGGCTTGGGCTATATTTATGCAAAGCAATCATAGAAAAACATAACGGAAAAATGTGGGTTGATACAAAAGATGGCAACTTTACGGTAGTATTTTTTTTGAAGAGGTGATTTTATAAAAAAGAGATACTGATTTTGCTGTAAGGTTAAATAATACAGGAGGTCTAAATTAAAATTTAACCTCCTTCGCTTTCTTCGACTTCATCATCCTCTTCGTCTGCACTGCCAAGTGCATATACACATAGATCCTCCAAAGCTACATTTTTTTCTTCAGCAAGAATTTGCAACTTACTTATGGAATCCATTATATCTCCAGGTATCATGCCACCTCTGGTTTTCGAAAGCCAATCGGCCTGGAAATGCAAAGGGTGGTTGCCCTTTTGCGGTTTACCAATAACTACTTCAAAAGGTGCTATTTGCCCACCAAAATCACAATTTATTTTAAACTTTTTAGCCAAAATCAATACCTAAATCAATATAATTTACAATATAGCAAATTTAATTGAAGTTTATGTAGGTTCATTGCCTCATTCGCCTATTATTTATAGTACTCACTCGTCATTCTCATCTAAACTTCAGTTAAATTCACTATAATTATAGTAGCATAGGAATTTATATACTAAAAACAAAAAAGCTTTTAATGATATTATATTAATAATTTTTTTTATCTCGTATGCTTATTTAGCAATGGCTGGATTTTAAAATAATATAATGTTTGGTTATTATCTCCTTCTTGATACAAAACACCAACTTCTTTACCAAGAGATTGGCATAAATCTAAAATTTCATATGTAATATCAAATGGTGGTATGACTTAAAAAGAACTCAAAATAGTACAATTAATGCAGGGACTGCCGTTAGATATATTAATCTGATTTTTTATAAACTACATTAATAGCAATATCATCTAGCATTAATTCCTGTTTAGTATCTGATAATTTATCAACAAACATAACAGATTCAGCCGATGTTACATTCTTCAAATCCTCAATTAAAGAATCAGATAATTTACATCCAGAAATTTCAATAAACTCAAGCGGAGCTTTGATGGATACATTATCTTGCGCTTTAATTTTGCGTACTAAATCAAGAATGGTAACCAAATTTTTTGCGTTTACATCATGGTTAAATTCAAGAGAAAGAGCAGGCCAATTTCCTTGCTTGTGAATCGACTCATTTGAATATACAATATTGTAAATCTCTTCTGTGATATGAGGCATAAATGGCGCAAATAATTGAAGCAATATCTTGAACCCATGATACAAACAAATTCTTGCACTTTTTGTGCCTTTTGGATCTGTTTGCTCTTCGCCGTAAGCCCTAGTTTTAGTAATTTCTAGATAATTATCACAAAATTCCTGCCAGAAAAATTGTTCGATAAATTGCATGCTGTTGCTATATTGATAGTCATTAAAACAAGCAGTTGCATTATTCACTAATTTCTGCAAACTAGCACAAAAATATTGATCAAAATCTGCAGTAATTTTATCTTGCAGTTCATCAAGCGAGCTATTTTTTTCCTCATCAGATATTTTATCAAAATGCTGCGATACAAATTTTGCTGCATTCCATAATTTATTCACTAAACGCTTGCCATTTTTCATCACATCCTCAGAATATGCAGTATCCGCTCCAAGCTTGGAATTAGCTGACCAGTAGCGAATCACATCTGATCCATGCTGCTGCAGAATCTTTTCTGGATCAACAATATTACCTTTGGACTTGGACATTTTGCTTTTATCTTCAGCTAGGCACCAGCCACTTACCATGATGTTTTTCCAAGGCAGTGACCCCTGATGCAGGTGAGATTTAAGCATTGTGTAATATGCCCAGGTACGAAGTATCTCATGCGCTTGTGGGCGAAGATCTGCTGGAAATAATTTACTATGTCTATTTTCGTCTACCATAAATCCATCAGCTATTCCGTGGCTACTTAGTTGCGGAGATACCGAGCTTGTTGACCATGTGTCCATCACATCATGGTCTGGTTCAACTTCGTCTGCTCTATAGCCTTCTGGCAAATCTTTAAGCGGATCTATTGGCAACTGGTCAACTTTTGCAAAAAGCACTTTTCCTTCCTCGCCAGCACGCTTTGAGTACCATACTGGGAAAGGAACGCCAAAATAGCGCTGCCTAGATATGCACCAATCCATTGCAACTCCTTTGGTCCAACTATCTAGCTTAATTTTCATTGAATGCGGATACCAATTCAGCTCATCAGAGCGCTTAAGCAACTCTTCTTTATGTTCTTCTGATTTTATAAACCACTGCGGGGTAGTTAAAATTTCTAGCGGCGCGCCAGAGCGTTCTGCACATTTTACAGTCTGTGTTTTTTCTGTTTGAGACAGAAGAAGTCCATGCTCGCTTAGTATTTCTATCATTTTAGAACGCGCATCTTTGATTTTCAGACCTTCAATTTCTTCTGAAAATTCGCGCGCTTTGTCTATATCTTGGCAATTATCATCAAACTCTATAGCATCGATGGTTCCCCATTTAGTAAATATTATTTTAGCTTTTAATTGATGCTTTCTCCACCAAAGAATATCTGTTTGGTCACCAAAGGTGCAGCACATAACAAGGCCTGTTCCTTTCTCCATATCCACCATATCATCAGCAATTAAAGGTACCTTCATTTCAAATAAAGGTGTTATTGCATGTTTACCATTTAAATGTTTGTAGCGCTCATCTTCGGGATGAAAAAACACACACATACAAGCAGGCAAAAGTTCTGGGCGCGTAGTTGCTATTACTATTTTTTCTCCATCTTCAGTTTTAAATTCAATATCATTCATGAAGGTGGTGTTTTCTTTATCCTCAATATCTGCTTGTGCTAGAGCAGTTTGGTCTACTGGGCACCAAAGCATTGGCTGCGAGTCCCTATATACCTGTCCTTTTTTAACAAGATCTAGGAAAGACATTTGCGAAATTGTGCAAGAGCGCGGGCTGATTGTTTGATATTTAATATTCCAATCAACAGATAAAGCTATTTTATTGAACAAATCATGGAATTTATCTTCTTCCTCTGTAATCACGTCCTGGCAAAGATTGATGAAATCTTGCCTATCCATTTTATTTGCACGTATTTTTTTCTTTTTTTCAACCAGGCGCTCAGTTGGCAGGCCATTATCGTCAAAACCCATAGGGTAGAAAATATTCATGCCTTGCATGCGTTTATAGCGAACAATAAAATCTGTGTGGGTATAGCTGTAAACATGACCGATATGCAGTTGCCCAGATACAGTCGGGGGCGGCGTATCTACTACATACGTATTTTCTCTGGTTTCATTCTCATCCCAATGATAAATTCCTGACTCTTGCCAATTATTTTGCCATTTTTTTTCAGTTTCTTCAAATTTATATTTCTTTGGGAAGTTTATCATGCTATTGTTCCTTATAATTTCAATTGATACAATTTTTATGCGACCAGATAATATTACAAAATATAAAAAAATGCCAACATTATTTTCAGCAATAATCGACTTAATGCGCCTTCGTGCCCCAACTGGTTACCTATTATGCCTATTCCCAGCTTATTTTGGGCTGCTACTGGGCTACAGAGATTCAAAAGATTTAATATATATTCCACTATTTTTTCTAGCTAGCGTGATAGTGCGCGGCGCAGGGTGCACAATTAATGACCTTTGGGATAGAGACTTTGATGGCCGCGTTGAGCGAACCAAGTCGCGGCCTCTGCCATCTGGACGCATCAGCGTATGCGGCGCATTGATATTGCTTTTTATATTAGCTTGCATTTCAATATTTATGTTGATGCAACTCAGCAAAACAGCAATTTACATGGGCCTGGCTGCAACTATTTTGATCGCAATTTACCCGCTAATGAAGCGCTTTACGCATTTTCCGCAAGTATTTCTTGGCTTTACTTTTAATATGGGGGTATTGATAGGCTTTGCAGCTGTGCAAGATGCAATATCCACAAGCGCCATTATAATGTATCTTGGGTGTGGCTTTTGGACACTAGGTTTTGATACTATATACGGCTTTTCAGACATTAAAGATGATAAAAAAATTGGCGTAAAATCTACAGCCATTTTCTTCGAAAAAATGAATTATAAATTAATAATTAGCTGTTGCTACGCTATATTCTTTTTATTATTTTACATAAGCAATGATAGTTTCCTTTCTGTGTATATTATTTCTGGATTAATGATTAGTATATCCATTGCAGCATGGAGCATTAAAACTTTAAATATATCAGAGATGCAAAATTGTATATATCGCTTTAAAATAAATAATTATATAGGTTTTATCTTATTTTTAGCGATGCTACTTGAAAAACTGTAAAATAATGACTATATTATAGTTATAGAAAATAAATATATTAAAAGAGGTATATTATGATAGATTACACAAAAATGGGTACAAAAACCCGCGATAATACACAAAATTACGATGCAGGCCTGAGAGCTTATATGCTGAAGATATATAATTATATGAGTTTAGCTTTGCTTCTTACTGGGGTTATGGCCTACGCAACACTGAACTTTGCGCCGCTAACTAGCTTGATGTATAATGTGAATCCACAAGGATACATAACTGGCATGTCTGGCTTTGGTATGCTGATTAGCTTTGCACCAATTGGCATAGTATTATATATGTCTATGGGTATTAATAGCATGAGCGCATCGACAGCACAAGCTATGTTCTGGGTTTATGCAGCATTGATGGGTATGTCGCTGTCAACGCTTGGCCTTGCATATACTGGCCAGTCTTTGGCTAAAACATTTTTTATCTGCTCGGCAACTTTTGCAGGTATCAGCATTTATGGCTATACAACAAAAAAAGATTTAACTGGAATGGGAGCTTTCTTAATGATGGGTCTTATTGGACTAATTATCGTGCAAGTTGTGAATACATTTTTACAAAGCCCAGCAATTGAGTTTGCAACATCATGTATTGGTCTTATAGTATTTATCGGCCTGACTGCATATGATACACAAAAATTAAAGCAAATGTACTATATGTCTGGTGGCGGGGAGATGGCACAAAAATTAGCTATTAACGGAGCACTTACTTTATATTTAGATTTTATCAATCTATTTATTTATATGCTGAGATTTATGGGCAATAGAAGATAAAAATTAAAATGACAATTAATATAAAAAGCTATTTGGCAATATTTGTTTGTATAATTTTTCTTAGTTCTTGCCAGAAAGAGGTTGTTAGTATTACTATAGAACCACCTGAATTTAAGGGAAATGATTTAGTTGTTAATTCTATATCAACTAATCAACCCTTTGCTGAAATTGAACTTGGTAAGTTTACTGTTACATTAGAAAAAACAAAATTGCAAGATGTAATAGATGTAATTGGCTCAGGAGTCATAAATCATAAGGGAGACGCAGGTAATAGCTTGCATTGGCTGTGTTATTCAACTCCAAGTCAAATAATCTGGCTTGGCAGTAGTGAAATGGGCTCATCAGAGAATATTATAGATATCGTGCAAGCTAAAGCTACAAAATCAGCTAGGGGAAATAATGAACAATGCCCACAATTACCTGCTAAATTTTTGCCAATTTCAACAAGCTTTGGATGGGTTGGCTCTAAACTGACAGAAACTGAAGCTATTCTTGGCAAGCATAAACATCATGCTGACATACTTAATTATTCTTATGAAGGTAAAAAGAAAGGAAATTACCAGAATAAGGAAGTTGAATTTGATATCACTTTTTACATGACACATAAAATTAAAGATAAAAAAATCAACGAATTAGTTATGAGTCACACAACCACATATTGAGTGTTATGCAAAACAAAACAGCTGCAATACTTATCATTGGAGACGAAATATTATCTGGCAGAACGCAGGATCTAAATACGCAACATATAGCTCAGCAACTTACTAAAATTGGCGTTGATCTTATGGAAGTCAGGATAGCGCTTGATAATAAGCATATGATTATGCATGCAGTTAAAAATCTGTATGTGAAATATGATTATTTATTTACTACAGGCGGTATTGGCCCGACTCATGACGATATAACATCTAGTTCAATTGCACAAAGCCTTGGCGTTCCTCTGGTGCTGGACCAAACAATATACAATATATTACAAGAGTTTTCAGATAAAAGAGGCGAGGAACTAAATGAGCATAGAGCAAAAATGGCATATATACCAGAAGGAGCCAAGCTGCTAGATAATCATATTACATTAGTGCCAGGATTTATGATTAAGAACATATTCGTAATGGCTGGTATCCCACACGTTATGCAAGATATGCTGGGCGCTGCACTGAATTATATAGAGCATGGAAAACCTATGAAATCTAAAAATCTGCAAGCAAAAATCGGGGAAAGTATGATAGCAGATCGCCTTGAATATATCCAAAATAAATATAAAAATATCAGCCTGGGAAGCTATCCATTCAAAGAAGAAGACGGTACAAAGGAGGGGTTGCATTGCACCTCTTTGGTGATTCGCTCGAATGATTATGCGCAGTTGGATAAGGCGCACAAAGAGCTGCAAAATATTTTAAAATCATAAAAATATATAATCCTTGGCAAAAATAGTTTTTGTCTGTATCTTGTTATAAAATTTATTACAAATCAAAATTTACCAATGAACAATAAAATTAATAATTATTTTCAAGGAGTGGCATGGTTTATGCTGAGCCTTGTTGTTAGCGCAATCAATGATGTTCTAACTAAATATCTTGGCTCTTCTTTGCATAGCTATGAAGTGACGTTTTTCAGATTCTTTTTTGCAGCAATTGTATTAATTCCATTTATAGTATGTAAGGGCTTTGATACTCTTAAAACAAGTAGGCCATATGTGCATTTTATGCGCGGCTTATTATTATTTTTTGCAATAGCAGGCTGGACTTATGGCTTATCTGTTTCGCCAGTAACTACTGCGACTATAGTGAGTTTTACGGTGCCAATTTTTGTTCTTATTTTAGGCATTTTCTTTTTAAATGAAAATATAATATGGCAAAGATGGTTGGTTACAGTCACTGTATTTTGTGGTTTGGTTGTTACTATGAACCCAAGTTCAGAAGATTTCAATCCAGTAAGTTTGGTTTTTGTGATGTCTGCAATATTTTTTGCAATTTTAGATGTCATTAATAAAAGATTTGTTGTTAAAGAAAGTATGATTAGCATGCTATTTTATTCTGCAATCATAACTTCATTACTGGCGCTACCTTTTGCGATATATTTTTGGACAAGCCCGTCTATTTATCAGCTATTCTTATTATTTTTACTTGGTTCTGGTGCTAATTTAATTCTATTTTTTATTTTAAAAGCTTTCCATGTAGTAGATGCAACAGCTCTTGCCCCATACAGATATTTAGAGCTCGTGTTTTCTGCCATAATAGCCTTTATAGTATTTTCTGAACTGCCAAACTATAGCAGTATAATCGGAGCAATTATTATTGTACCGTCAACTTTATTTATAATCTATTCAGAAAAAAGCGCTGCAAAAGATTAGAAATCTCTTGCGCAAAATGTGCCATGTTAGTGGAAAGAAGTAAGGGGTTGATTTGTCATGCGCGGGCAAGACTTGCCCGAAGTGTGGTAATCTCTTTCAGGTGGAATTCTTTCTCACGAGATTGCTTCGCTTGCGCTCGCAATGACGTTTATCAATTGACACATTTCGCGTGCACGCTCATTCGCAATGACGTTTGTAGTAGCATTCAGCGTATTATTAACCTTGAGCTTCAAGTGGCTAAAATTATGTTTTAAAAATCTTAGAAAAATGGTGAGCCCGCCGGGGCTCGAACCCGGGACACCCTGATTAAAAGTCAAGTGCTCTACCAACTGAG
This sequence comes from Alphaproteobacteria bacterium, assembly GCA_020628955.1. GTDB lineage: Bacteria > Pseudomonadota > Alphaproteobacteria > Rickettsiales > Rickettsiaceae > Megaera_A. The sequence continues at coordinate 792 of JAHDEH010000045.1, read as the reverse complement.
CTACGGGCTCATTTTAGTGTACTTCAAGCAAAGCTTTATAAATATAAGTCTTACTTAAAATTTAAGAGAACTCACCATTCCTAATGGAGTGTATCTTTTTGATGCATATTAATTAAAAATTACTTTTTAATCAATATTCTTTAAAAAGATGTTTTACTTTATCGCTGAAAAACTATATTATGTCAAGTATTAATTTTCAAATTAAGCAAAAAATATACAAAATGCACAAAAATATAGCAATAATTATACCTGCGCGGAAGGGATCTACTCGTTTGCCCAATAAACCACTTGCAAAAATTGGCGATAAATTTTTAATCGAGCATGTAATTCATTCTTTGTCTAATGAATTTACAAATCAACTTTATATTGCTACTGACTCTGGAGATATAGCAGATATTGCAGATAGCGCAGGCGCAACCTCTATATTAACAGATAGTGACTGCCCAACTGGTTCAGACAGGATAAATCAGGCATTTAACAAGCTAAATCTAGATAACAGTAATGAAATAGACTATATTATTAATGTACAAGGAGACATGCCTTTTGTAGAGCCATCTGTGGTGCTTAATATTATTGAAATGCTGCAAAATAGTGAATTTGATATTGTTACTGCAGCAACAAAAATCAACGAAAAAGAGGCAAGAAGCGAATCTAATGTAAAATTAGTAATCGATAATAATAACAAAGCATTATATTTTTCAAGAAGCATGATACCACACGGTGCCAAAGAGTTTTTATATCATGTAGGTATTTATGGTTTCAGAGCAAAATCGCTTAGTAAATTTGTTGCTA